>NZ_JAHBDP010000066.1:0-84115 GCF_019956495.1 Pseudomonas sp. BF-B-26
CGCGAAAGCGGTGTATCAGGCAACATAAAGTTGAATGATGAACCGCTTTCGCGAGCAAGCCCGCTCCCACATGAGATCTGTGACAGCCATAAGTTTCGAGGTCAACGGAAATCCCGGCTGCGTACGCTGATGCCGTCGAGCAATGGGCTCAGGTCGCTCAACCGTCCGGCAATCAAATGCCGGACTTCGCCTTCCTTTTCCCAGCGCCCGTCGACCTTGAGCAATTGCGAGCCCACCAACACCTGGCGCTGCCGGTCGGCCAGGTCGCGCCAGACAATGACGTTGACGTTGCCGAACTCATCTTCAAGGGTGACAAAGGTCACACCACTGGCGGTGCCCGGGCGTTGTCGGCCGGTCACCAGCCCGGCGACGCTGACCGGTCGTCCATGCTCGACCTCCATCAGTTCCTTCGAACTGCGGCAGCGCCGGGCTTTCAATTCACCCCGCAATAGAGCCAGCGGATGCGGCCCGAGCGTGGTGCCGACACTGTTGTAATCGGCCAGCAGGTCCTCGCCGACGGTGGGTTTTGGCAACGACACCGCGCCCTCCTCCTGACTCGGCAGACCGGCAAACAAGCCGAGCTGTTTCTGCACTCCCGCCACGTCCCAGCGCGCCCGATGACGGTCACCCGCCAAGCCACGCAGCGCACCGGCATCGGCCAGTTGCTCCTGGGCGCGGGCGTCGAGTCGCGCCCGTTCGCCGAGGTCGGCAATGTCGATAAACGCCCCCTTCGACCGTGCGGCTTCGATGCGTCGGGCATCGTCCTCGCGAAAGCCTTTGATCATCCGCAACCCCATGCGAATCGCCGGCTGGGCACCGGTGATCGGTTCGAGGCTGCAATCCCAGTCACTGGCGCGCACGTCCACCGGGCGAATCTGCAAATGATGCCGGCGCGCGTCCTGCAGAATCTGGTCCGGGCTGTAGAAACCCATGGGCCAGCTGTTGATCAGCGCACAGGCGAAGGCCGCCGGCTCGTGGCATTTCAACCAGCAACTGGCGTAGGTCAACAAGGCGAAACTGGCCGCGTGGGACTCGGGAAAACCATAACTGCCGAAGCCTTTGATCTGCTCGAAGATTTGCGCGGCAAACTCGGCCGTGTAGCCGTTTTTCTTCATCCCGGCGGCCAGGCGATCCTTGTGCGGCTCCAGCCCGCCGTGGCGTTTCCAGGCGGCCATGGAGCGGCGCAACTGATCGGCCTCGCCGGGGCTGTAGTCGGCGGCGACGATGGCAATCTGCATCACCTGCTCCTGGAACAGCGGCACGCCCAACGTACGCTTGAGCACGGTTTCCAGTGCCGGGGACGGATAGACCTCGGGTTCTTCCTTGTTTCGGCGTCGCAGGTACGGATGCACCATCCCGCCCTGAATCGGCCCCGGACGGACAATCGCCACCTCGATCACCAGGTCATAGAAGGTCCGGGGTTTGAGCCTCGGCAGCATCGACATCTGCGCCCGGGACTCGATCTGGAACACGCCGATGGTGTCGGCACGACCGATCATGTCGTAGGTCTGCGAGTCTTCGGCCGGGATCGTCGCCAGGCTCAGGTCCCGATGGCGATGACGGCGCAACAGATCGAAACAGCGGCGGATCGCACTGAGCATGCCCAACGCCAGGATATCGACCTTGAGCAGCCCGACGGCATCGAGGTCGTCCTTGTCCCACTGGATGATGGTGCGCTCGGCCATGGCGGCGTTTTCCACCGGGACCAGGCTGTCCAGAGGCTGCTCGGAAATCACGAAACCACCGGGGTGCTGGGACAGGTGTCGGGGGAAACCGATCAGTTGCCCCGTCAGACTCAGCACCCGGCGCAGCACCGGGCTCTCGGGATCGAACCCGCCTTCAAGCAGGCGTTCCACGGGCGGTGTTTCATCACTCCAGTGGCCACAGCAATCGGCCAGGGCGTTGATCTGATCCGGCGGCAAACCCAAGGCCTTGGCCACATCACGCACCGCGCCGGCCGCGTGATACGTGCTGACTACCGCCGTCAGCGCCGCGCGGCTCCGGCCATAACGCTGGAACACGTACTGCAGGACTTCTTCGCGGCGTTCGTGTTCGAAATCGACGTCGATGTCCGGCGGTTCGTTGCGCTCTTTGGAGAGAAAGCGCTCGAACAACAACGTGGTGCGGTCCGGATCGATTTCCGTGATGCCCAAGGCAAAGCACACCGCCGAGTTGGCCGCCGAACCACGGCCCTGACACAGGATTTTTTGCTCACGGGCGAATCGCACAATGTCGTGAACCGTCAGGAAATAGCTTTCGTAGCCCAGCTCGGCGATCAGTTCCAGTTCCTTGTCGATCTGCGTCAGCACCTGGGCTTGCGGGCCTTTTGGCCAGCGCCACGCGATGCCCTCTTCGGTCAAATGACGCAGCCAGGATGTGGCTGTCTGGCCTTCAGGGACCAGCTCCCGGGGATATTGATAACGCAACTGACCGAGGTCGAAGGTGCAGCGCCGGGCGATGTTCAGCGTTTCGTCGAGCAGTGTTTGCGGGTAGATCGATTGCAGCGCCTCGAGACTGCGCACATGCCGCTCGCCATTGGGATGAAGACGCAACCCGGCCTCCGCCACCGGCACGTGATGACGGATCGCAGTCATGGTGTCCTGCAAGGCGCGTCGCCCACGAGCGTGCATGTGCACATCACCGCTGGCCACTGCCGGAATTCGCAGTTCGCCCGCCAGGGTCAGCAGCACAGCCAGCCGTCGGGTATCGTCCTGGCCGCGATGCAGCTGGACGGCCAGCCACAGGCAATCGACGAAGGTCTGTTTCAGCCAGTGGCCCTGTTCGACGTCATCGACCGCGTCCGGCACCCACAACGCCAACAGCCCCGGCAAGGGTTCACTGAAGTCCTCGCGCAGGACTTGATACTGGCCTTTCTGCGTGCGGCGCCGCGCTCGGGTAATCAGTCGGCACAGGGTCTGGTAACCCTCGAGGTTTTCCACCAGCAACACCAGTTTCGGACCGTTCTCGATGCGCACTTCGCTGCCGATAATCAGCGGCAGCTCCACGGCTTTGGCCGCTTGCCAGGCGCGGACGATACCGGCCAGCGTGCATTCATCGGTGATCGCCAAGGCCTGATAGCCCTGCTTTTTCGCCCGCTCAAAGAGTTCGAGGGCACTGGAAGCACCGCGCTGGAAACTGAAGTTCGACAGGCAATGCAGCTCGGCATAGTCGACACTCATGCGAACCAGCCCTGCAGCCACAACGGGCCGTCCTCACCGACCGCACGATAGGCCCAGCCCTGCTGGCCGGAACGGGTTTCGATCAGGAAGTAATCGCGGCGCACATCGGCGCCGTCCCACCAACCGGACTCGATGCGTTCCGGCCCCATCAGGATGCGCGCCGAACCTTCGTGCACCGCCAGCGGTTCAGTCAGCAGCCAGCCCGGACGTTGCACCGCAGGCAGCCCTGCACAGCGCTGACTGTCGACACTGGCCTGCCACGCGCATTCCGGCCGGTGATCGGCCTGGAACCGCAAGCCCTGCACCGCGTCATCCCCCAACCGCGCACGCAAGCGTTCGCGCAGTTGCTCCCAGGGCAAGGACTGCTGCGGGCGGTCGTCGAACAGTTCCTGATACTGGGGAACGAAGGCCGGCAAGTCTTCGGCGCGCAGGCGAAAACCGCGCACCGGGGCCTCGACCTGGACTTGCTCCAACCGGCCCCGGGCCAGTTCAAAGAGCATCGCCGGATCACGTTCGGCGCTGAGCAGGCCGACCTTGATGACGGTGTCCGGCAAGCCGGCGTGCTCCAGGTGCAGGTCGAAACGCTGCACGCCGCTGTCCCGACCGCAAAGAAACGCCGACAGGTCACCGGTCAACCGGCGTAACGGAAACAGCAGCGCCTGATGGGACTGCACGTCGAAGTTGAGCTCGATGCGCACATCGAACCGGTCCGGCGGCAAGTAGAACGCCAGCGCCAGCCGCCGTAACCCGAGCAAGGCGTCCAGATGCTTGAGCACCTGGGCCTCGAAACGCCGGGCCAGACTATGGCGAGGCAACGCCTGAACCTGGCTCAAGGTGCGCAACCCCATGCGCGACAATGCGCTGGCAACGCTGGTTTCCAGCCCGATCCGGTCGATGGGCAACTGCCCTAGGTGATGTTGCAAGGCTTGATCGTCGGGCACCACCAGACCGTCATAAGCGTTGGCCAGCACCCGTGCCGCCACCGGGTTGGGCGCGGCAACAATCCGATGGCGAAACCCCAACTCGCCGAGCTCGGCCCGTAACCGCGCCTCGAATTGTGGCCAGGCGCCGAACAACCCCAGGCTGGACTCGATTTCAAACACCACCGCACGCGGGTAATGCACGCTGACTTGTGAACTGAATCGATAAGCCCAGGCGGCCAGAAACTGCTGCCAGTGCTCGATCTCGGCAGCGTCGTATTCAGCCGTGACAAAACCTTTGCTCAAGGCTTGGGCGGCGGTCATCGACTGGCCCGGACGCAAGCCCAGCGCCCGGGCCGAAGCGTTGACCGCTTGCAATACCCGACGCTGGGCCGGGCCGGTCAGCAGCGCCAGCGGCTCATCGGGATCGGCGCGCTGACGCAGTACCGCGTCCAGCGCCAATTGCGGGAAGAGAATGCACACCCAGCGCATGGCAACCTCAATGTCCCACGGGGAAGGCAATCGGCGCCGAACGCGCCAACCCGCCCCGGCACTTGAGCACGCGCAATTGCGCAGGCCTGGCATCGATGGCGATGCGCAGTGCCGCGGGCGAAGGGTTGATCGCCTCATTGATCGAGCGGTAGGCAAACGCCAGGGTCGAGCCGGTTTCCGCCGCCACCTGCAAACGCCGCAACGCCCGGTCATCGGCCTTGTGCGGCCAGCACAGCACTGCGCCGCAACTGCCCGAACGCAGGCATTGTTCCGCTGCCCACAAGGCATCGCGCTCGCTGGCCTGGATGATCGACAATTGACGCAGATCGACTCCGGCGTTCTGCCAGGCCTGGGGATAGGGCACGTAAGGCGGCGCCACCAGCACGATGCGCTCGCCCGCGGCGGACAACCGCGCCAGCGCTGGCCACACCAGTTGCAACTCGCCAACACCCTGCCCGGCCAAAAGGATTTCGGTCAGCGCCGCTTCCGGCCAGCCACCGGTGGGCAACGCCGCATCCAGCGCGGCATGCCCGGTGGGTTGCGGGCTGACAGCCGGTGGCGCAGGCCGGCCCTTCCAGACCTGGCCGCCATTGAACAGCGTATCCAGCGCAACGACGGCGCCCATCACCCTTGCCTCACCAGACCGCAGAACACCCCTTCGATGGCCAGGTCCTGACTGGCTTCGACGATGATCGGCTGGTAGGCCGGATTGCGTGGCAGCAATCGGACACTCTCCCCGACCCGCTCGAAACGTTTGATGGTGACTTCCCCGTCGAGTCGCGCAACGACGATCTGGCCGTTGACCGCCTCGGGATTGCGGTGCACGCCCACCAGGTCGCCGTCGAGAATGCCGTCCTCGATCATCGAGTCACCCTGGACCCGCAGCATGTAATCCGGCACCCGCGAGAAGATCGACGGGTCGAGCAGCAAGCGGCTGTGAACCTCGGCATCGGCACCGATCGGCGCCCCCGCCGCCACCCGACCGAGTACCGGAATGTCCAGCAATTCGGGCCGCGCCGGTTGCCCGAGCAAACGAATGCCCCGGGCCTGATGCGCATTGACCTCGATAAAACCGGCCTCGGTCAGCGCCAGCACATGCTTGCGCGCCACGCTGCGGGAGGCGAAACCGAACGCCTCGCTGATTTCAGCGAGGCTCGGGGACTGGCCCTGCTCGGCGATTCGATCGCGGATAAAGGTCAGGATGGCGGTACGGCGGGGAGTTAAAGTCGTCATGGAGTACATTTGTACTCTTTTGGCTTTTTTCTGGCAAGGACTAGCTGACGAGTGAAACGAGGCTGCGATCTTTTGATCTTTTATCAACCGCGCTTGAGGATCTGGTCCATCACCCAATCGGTTTTCAGCGCCTGTTCGGCAACCGCTGGATGCTGCGCTTCTCCCCGAATGTGCGCGTTCATACCCAGTACGTGATGCCATTGAATGTGGTCGTGATTATCAATGTGCAGGCTGAGGGTTTCATCGGCTTCAAGCTGAACCGGATGTTCATCGAATACGGAAAAGCTGATCCGGCCTTTGCTGCCGATCAGCACGACACGATCCTCTCGACGGTCCGCAACGAAATTCCAGCAACCCATGCCCAAGGCGCCCGAAGCGAACCGCCAACTGGCGCTGACGGCATCCTCGGCGGCATATAAACCGGCCTGGTGCGCGGTAAACCCGGCGACTTCGACGATGTCACCCTGCAGGTACTGGAACAGGTCGAAGCCATGGCTGGCCAGGTCGGCGAAATAACCACCGCCAGCAATAGCCGGGGCGGTGCGCCAGTTATCTGTACCGCCAAGATCGGTCGGAGATGGCGCTTTGGTCAGGGTCCAGGTCAGGTGCCGGACCTCGCCGATCCGCCTTTCCTCCAGCCATTGCCGCACTTGCTGGAAGCGCGGCAGCGAACGTCGGTAGTAGGAAACAAACAGGTGCAACCCGGCGTCGGCAAAGACCTTTTGCATCTCATGACTTTGCCCGGCATTCAACGACATGGGTTTTTCGACGCAGCAATGTTTGCCGGCGGCGGCCACCCTCAAGGCGTAAGCGTGATGACTGTCAGGTGGCGTGGCGATGTACACCGCGTCGACCTCGGGATCATTGATCAACGCTTCCACGTCGGTGTAGACCCGAGCGATGCCGTGGCGCGCCGCGTAATCCGTCACCGCTTCCAGACGCCGGCCCATCACCGCCACCAGCGCCGAGCCGGGCGCCTTGTAGAAGGCCGGCCCGCTCTTGCGTTCAGCGACGCTGCCACACCCGATCATGCCCCAGCGCACCACGTTCATAGTCACTCCCTGATGTTTAGCCGACGCGCAGTGCGCGCAGGTCCAGATGACCGTCCTTGAGCGGCGGGCACCAGTAATAGCCGCCGGTGATCGGCCGGCTGATGCGGTACAAACCGTCGGTGACGCCGTCTTCCAGACCGCTCATGCGGCGCAGTTGGGCTTCGAAAGCGTCGAGGGAGAAACCGAAGGCCAGGAACATCAGGCCGGCGCGATCGCCTTCGATCCAAGGCATGGAGCGGCGCACCACGAAAGCCTCGGGGGCGAAGCTCTCCTGGGCGGTGCGTTTGACGTGAGCGGAGATCGGCGCGTCGTCGAGTTCTTCGTTGTCGCTCAAACGACGGCCCATGATGTTGTCCTTCTCATGGGACGGCATCGCGTGAAAGCCTTTCAGATCATGCTGCCACTGCTGGATCGCGGCGAAACTGCCGCCGACCATTCCGTCAGCGCCGTCACTCACCAGCGCAGCAGCAACGGCGGCTTCGTCGTGAGGGTTTTCGGTGCCGTCTTCGTAACCGGTCAGATCGTGGCCGGAGAGGTGGCGGAAGGTTTCGTTCATCTGCACCAGGCGCAGGGCCGGGGCCAGCGCGGCTTCGATGGCATTGCTGCGGTTGAGCAATTCGCCACGGTCGACACCGTGCAGCCAGCACCAGAGCGCGTGCTGGGTCGACGGGTTATCGACGCCGACACCGGTCAACGCTGGAAAGGTGCGCAGGCCATCGATTTGCCCCTTGAGCGCCTTGACCAGGGACTCACCGAAACCGACCACGGCCGACTTCCCGTCCACCAGTCCCTTGAGATTCTCCAGCGCGGCCGGCAAGGCAGCGGCGGATTCGAGTGCGAAGAACATATGACGAGCTTGAGGCGGAACTGGGGTGGCGAGAATGCCCGGCTGGTAGTAACTCATATGAACTCCTTCAGAAAGAGCGCGAAGTTTAACCGCAGGATCGGCACTTGTGTGTTTTCAGGGCAAAAGGTCGCAGCCCCGTAACCTTATAGCCGCTACGACGATCCGCAACGTCAAGCCAAAAGAATCCTAAGATGAGCCATGACAAGCGAGTCCGAGGTCTGCTAAAACGATTCATCAATTGCATCACCCAATCCAGACGGGGTAGCGACATGACCACAGCACACATCCTTGGCAACCTGTTTCCCGACGCCAGCGACATCCCGGAAAAATATCGCCTCGATGGCCAGACCGAGCAGCGTGAATACCTGGTCGACGGCGAGCTGAAAACCTGGTCCGGGCCCCTCGCCCAAGTCCGCAGCCCGGTGTACCTGACGGGTGAAAATGGCGATGAACAAGTGATCCTCGGCAGCACGCCACTGCTCGATGCCGACACCGCATTGACCGCCCTCGACGCCGCCGTCCGCGCCTATGACCGGGGCCAGGGTCTGTGGCCGACAATGCGTGTGGCCGAACGCATCCAGCACGTCGAAACCTTTCTCGGACGCATGCGCGAACAGCGCGAGGCCGTGGTCAAGTTGCTGATGTGGGAAATCGGCAAGAACCTCAAGGACTCGGAGAAAGAGTTCGACCGCACCTGCGATTACATCGTCGACACGATCAATGCGCTCAAGGAACTCGACCGTCGCTCCAGCCGCTTCGAACTGGAACAGGACACCCTTGGCCAGATCCGCCGCGTCCCGCTGGGTGTGGCGTTGTGCATGGGGCCTTACAACTACCCGCTGAACGAAACCTTCACCACGCTGATTCCGGCGCTGATCATGGGCAACACCGTGGTGTTCAAACCGGCCAAGCTCGGCGTACTGCTGATTCGTCCGTTGCTGGAAGCGTTCCGCGACAGCTTCCCGGCCGGGGTGATCAACGTGATCTACGGCAGCGGCCGCGAGACCGTCAGCGCGCTGATGGCCAGCGGCAAGATCGACATCTTCGCGTTTATCGGCACCAACAAAGCCGCCAGCGACCTGAAAAAACTCCATCCAAAACCGCACCGCTTGCGTGCGGCGTTGGGCCTGGACGCGAAAAACCCCGGCATCGTGCTGCCCGAGGTGGATCTGGATAACGCAGTCAGCGAAGCGCTCACCGGCTCTCTGTCATTCAATGGTCAGCGCTGCACCGCGTTGAAAATCCTCTTCGTCCATGAAGACGTGGTCGACTCTTTCATCGAGAAATTCAACGCCAAACTTGCCAGCCTCAAACCCGGCATGCCGTGGGACAGCGGCGTGGCACTGACGCCGTTGCCGGAAGCGAGCAAGGTCGATTACCTGCATTCGCTGGTGGCGGATGCCGTCGGCAAAGGCGCCACCGTGGTCAACCCCAACGGCGGTGAAGCCCGCGCTTCGTTCTTCTACCCCGCCGTGCTGTACCCGGTGACGCCACAGATGCGCGTCTATCAGGAAGAACAGTTCGGCCCGGTCGTGCCAATCGTGCCTTACCGGCATCTGGACACAGTGATCGATTACGTTCTGGAATCGGACTTCGGCCAGCAGCTGAGTATTTTCGGCACCAACCCGGTGGCGGTCGGCCGGCTGGTCGACACCTTCGCCAACCAGGTCGGCCGGATCAACCTCAACGCCCAGTGCCAGCGCGGCCCGGACACCTTCCCGTTCAACGGCCGCAAGAACTCCGCCGAAGGCACGCTGTCGGTGCATGATGCGTTGCGGGTGTTTTCGATTCGCACCCTGGTGGCGACCAAGTTCCAGGAAACCAACAAAGAACTCATCAGCGAAATCATCAGCGGACGCAGTTCGAGTTTCCTGACCACCGATTACATCTTCTGAGGAGACCGAGCCTGAGCACATTCAGAGACAGCCGACTGCCACTGCTACTGCGCCGACTGCTGCGTCCGTTGCTGGACCCGTATCGGCGCTATCGCCACGCCAGGGTGATCCACGCGGTGCGCGTGTCGCTGGGGTTGCTGGCAACGATCCTGCTGACCACCGGCATCCATCTGCCCCACGGTGAGTGGGCGTCGGTGACGATGCTGGTGGTGATCGGCGGCTTGCAGCATCACGGCAACATCGGCAAAAAAGCCGCCGAACGCGCCATCGGCACCTTGATCGGTGCTGGCGTCGGCTTGCTGCTGGTGGCGCAACAGGCGTGGCTCGGGATGCCGTGGCTGACCTATTTCGCGATGGCCGTGGTCTGTGGGTTCTTCTCGTACCACGCCATCGGCAAGGGCGGTTACACCGCGTTACTCTCGGCGATAACCGTGTTTATCGTCGCGGGGCATGGCGACAATCCGATCACCGACGGGTTGTGGCGTGGGGTGGACATCCTGATCGGCATCGCCCTGGCCCTGGCATTTTCTTTCGCCTTGCCGCTCTACGCGGTTTATTCCTGGCGCTACAACCTGGCCGATGCCTTGCGCGACTGCGCGACGATCTACGGACGCATCATCAATGGCCAATCGGTCACCGATGACGAACACCATAAACTCGTGGGGAGCCTGAACACGGTGATGGTGCAACTGCGCTCGTTGATGCCGTCGGTGTCCAAGGAAGTACGGATCTCCATGACCGAACTCGATGCCATTCAGCGCCACTTGCGGATGTGTGTCAGCACCCTGGAAATTCTCGGCAACACCCGACCTGACGCCAGTGACCCCGATGCCATGGCCCATCTGCAATCGTCCTTGAAAGCCGAGCATCGACTGATTCGGGTGCAACTGATCGGTATGGCCCGGGCGCTGAAATCCGGTGCGTCCCAGCGGCTCAACCGGCCCGTCGAATTGCCGTCGGATTCAAGCCTGACCGCGCCGGTTTACAATCCGCTGGACGGCTACCGGTTATTGGTCCGGCAATTAGCCGCCAACATCGGCGAGATGCGCCAGCGCCTGGCCAAGACGGCACCGCGCTGGAACATCTGACGTTTCTTTACGGCTTACTGCGTCGTCACCGTCCGACGAAACTTCAGGGTCCAGCCCTGTTGCATGCCGGCAGCGGCCAACAGAATCGCGGCAACACCGATCCATTGCAGCGGCTCCAGGCGATGGCCGAAGGCAAACCAGTCAACGAAAATCGCCGCAATCGGGTAGATGAAGGACAACGCACCGGTCAGTGCCGTTGGCAGTTTTTGGATCGCGCCGTAGAGCAGCACATACATCACGCCGGTGTGGACAATGCCCAGGGTTACCAGGCTGGCCCAGGCGCTCGGCGCTTGCGGCAGTGCCGAAAAGTGCGCGAATGGCGCGAGTAACAGCACGCCGGTGGTGACCTGGACCAACGCGATCAGATGCGGCGGTGTGCCGGTCAGGCGCTTGATGATCAACGCAGCAATCGCGTAAAGAAATGCCGCCCCCAGCGCCAGAGCGATACCCATCAGGTAATCATTACCACTTTCGCCCTGCCCGCCATGTGCGCTGACAATCGCCAGCATCCCGAGAAACGAAATGCCCAGCCAGAACAGTTTCTGCAGGGTAATTTTCTCGTTGAGGAACAACGCGGCCAACCCCACCAGCATGAACGGCTGAACGTTGTATACCGCGGTACCGATGGCAATCGAGGCGCGGGAGTAAGAAGCAAACAACAGCACCCAATTGCCGACAATCGCCACGCCGCTGAGCACGGCCAGCAGGAACGTGGTGCGGGTCAGAATGCCGGGACGCAGGAAGCCGAATGCCGCGCAGATCAGCAACAACGTGCCGGCACCGAACACGCAACGCCAGAACACGACGTCCAACACCGGTTGCCCGGACACCAGCACGAACCAGCCGATGGTCCCGGAAATCAGCATGGCGGCGGTCATTTCAAATGACCCGTGACGTATTGATTTGTCCATCATCAGACTCCTGTGTTTGAGCCCAAAGTATGCCAATCCGCTGGGGGGCTTCTCCAGCGCAAAAAGCAGGCTAAACTCGGAATCTGCCTTTTTTATCAAGGCGGTTTGAGTTAATTGCCTAATAGGGGTTTCGCCATGACCGACGATATCGACCAAGTGCTGATCACGGCATTGATGGAAGACTCACGCCGCTCGCTCAAGGCGCTGGCGCAAATCAGCGGCCTGTCTTCGCCCAGCGTCGCCGAGCGTTTGCGTCGTCTCGAAGAGCGTGGCGTGCTCAAGGGGTACACCGTCGAGATCGACCCCAAATGCTTTGGCTATCAACTACAAGCCATCGTCCGCATTCGCCCGCTGCCGGGCCAGTTGCAGGAAGTGGAACGGCAGATCCAGGCCATTCCCGAATTTACCGAGTGCGACAAAGTCACCGGCGACGACTGTTTCATCGCCCGCCTGCATGTGCGTTCGATGGAACAACTGGACACCCTGCTCGACCGCCTCAACACCCACGCCGAAACCAACACTGCAATCGTCAAGAAAACCCCGGTCAAACGCCGTTTGCCACCGATGGCGTGACCCTTTACTCAAATCCCAGGCAAGAAAAAACCCGCCGAAGCGGGTTTTTTCCTCAAGGCTGACGATTAATCATCGCGGCTCATGATGCCGAAGATCTGCAACAAGCTGATGAACAGGTTGTAGATCGATACATACAGGCTGATGGTCGCCATGATGTAGTTGCGCTCGCCGCCGTGAATGATGGCGCTGGTCTGGAACAGAATGCAGACCGAGGAGAACAGCACGAAACCTGCGCTGATCGCCAGTTGCAGACCGCTGATCTGGAAGAACAGGCTCGCCAGCGTCGCACCCAGCAGCACGAAGAAGCCTGCGGTGATGAAACCACCCAGGAAGCTCATGTCCTTGCGGGTAATCAGCACGTAGGCCGACAGACCGCCGAATACCAGCGCAGTCATCGCGAAGGCCGAACTGACCACCTCGGCGCCGCCCTGCATACCCAGGTAACGGTTGAGGATCGGGCCGAGCAGGAAACCCATGAAACCGGTCAGGGCAAATGCCGACACCAGGCCCCAGGCCGAATCACGGAGTTTGTTGGTGAGGAAGAAAAGGCCGTAGAAACCGATCAGCACCACGAAAACGTTCGGGTAGCCGACACGCATCTGCTGAGCGACAAACGCCATCACGCCGCTGAATGCGAGGGTGAGAGCGAGTAAGCCGTAAGTGTTGCGCAGGACGCGGCTAACCTCTAGCTGCTCAGCCTGCACGCTGTTATTAACTGCGTAATCCTGTTCGCGCATGGCGACACTCCTGTTGGTTTGAAACGTTCAGTCGCAAAGATCATAACAGACGCTCTGTAACAAGCTATGCAGAGAGTTTGACAGTGTGTTTCATTCAGGTATTATGGCGCCCGCAACGCAAACGGAGGTGTGGCCGAGTGGTTTAAGGCAACGGTCTTGAAAACCGTCGACTGTAACAGGTCCATGAGTTCGAATCCCATCGCCTCCGCCATATTTGTACCGACAAAGCCCTGATTATTCAGGGCTTTGTCGTTTCTGGCTTTTGGAAAAATCGTCGAGCCCACACCTCAGCCCACACCCTGGATGAAGTATTGCTTTTCGACCAGCGGCTAATTTTTCGAATGGTCTCTTGCCTTTATCTGCAGCCGTGAAGAACGGGGTTTGAATCAGCGTCCGCAGGAAGCGCCGGAACGAAAACAGAGGTTGTGATCTCTTTTCGACACAGGCTGAAGGCGATCAAGCGCGGCGCGTCCGAGATTACCAACCCCCATGACACCAACACGCCGCTGTGAAGCGTGCACGATTGGTCGAGGTTGCCAGCGACCCCTGCGCTGATCCTCTTGGTAAGCGAGGATGTCTCGATGCAAGGCAAGAACACCAAACAGAACATACTCAGCCATGATGTCCGCCATCGAGCTATCTACCAGCCGTATGAGCGACACGTGAGCAGGCAAACGGGCCAAATCGAACTGATCAACTCCAGCCCCCGCAGCGTAGAGGAGCCGAAGATTACCAAACTGCTCCGCAAGGCTGGCAAGAGGCTCCCAAGCCAGGATGTAGTGCACCTCTGCCGGGTTACCGATATCAGGCCATTGGCGGAACTCTAGTTGAGGAGCGAGCGTTGACAGGCCATCTCGCCATTTCTGCGCATCGGCGGGATTGGCCATGTATAGGACGCACATTGCCCCCCTATTCGCCTTTCAAATGCGCATAGCTATCAACGAAACGCTTAAATTTGTGTTGGCCACACGTGTACGCTTCATACTTCGCGGGTAGAGCCTCACTCACGCAGGTTGGCACAGGTTCAACCACCGCATCGAAATCCAAATCAATAAAGAAAGGTATTGAATAGCGTTCTAGACCGCTGGCATTTATGACGCGATGCATTGTCGAGGTGTAGCGATCATTGGTGAGGGTTTGAACCAGATCACCAATATTGACGATAAAAGTGCATTCAACTGGAGGGGCAGTAACCCACTCCCCTGCACGGTTCCTGACTTGCAAACCGCCAACTGCATCTTGGGATAGGACCGTCAAGAAACCATAGTCCGTGTGCGCCCCAATACCAATCTCCTCTTGGGAAATTCTTCCGATCTGGGGCGGGTAACGCAAAATCCGCTGAATCGTGATGGGCTTACGCTGAAGGTGTTCAAAGTAATTTTGTGGTAGACCCAAGCTCAGCGCGATCCCACCAATAAGCATTCGCGCGAGTGCCAATACAGAGGAATGGTAATCTTCGGCGACCTTCTCAAATTGCGGCAGTGCCGACGGCATTTGATTAGGACCAAAAAATGGAGAGACCTCATCGTAATGAGCTCCGCAATCAAAACATTCTTTGAAATCGCGGGTATTAGCAGGATCGACGTTTTCCGCGTACATCGGTATATAACCACGTAGCGTGGGCCCGGAATTTACGACATTGAGCTTGTTCTTCTCATCAAAAGGAAGCTTGAAAAAGCTTTTGGTAAGCGCATACATCTCATCTATTAACTGCTGGTCAATACCATGATTTTTTATATAAAAAAAACCCACCTTTTCGCATGCGTCACCTATTTGGCTTGCCACCTCCAGTGGATTTTCGCCGTTTATGAGCGACGATATATCTATGACTGGAATTTCAGTGAAAGCTGTTTGCTTGCTAGCCAGACGAATATCAAATAACTCTGTCATGCATGTTCTCCTTTCAAGAATGTCAATTAGGCAGAAGATTTAGAAAGCACGGCGACGCCCTCTTTAATCTCACTGAGTCACATGATTCAACAGCGTGCCCGCATGCTACTGCTCGTTTATTTTTCTCAAACTAATGTTCAAGAACCACTCATCATATAACGCCGCAAGGCAATACAGTGGCCTGTGTCCGGCATTTATAAAAATCCGATCCAAAGATAAACACTCAATACCTCTTCACTCACTGCAAAGGGCATCGAACTGCAAAATAGTGACAAGACAGTGTCTGTCGTCACTGGCCCGCTGTTGTTGCAGCAGTCGTGCCGTCAAACATTGCTGCAAAGCGGGGCTTGTTGGCTGAGTAGTATTCTGCAACTACCTTATCTGCCGAGCTATCACGCGCAGTAGCCATCATTTTCTCAAGGTCAGCTTTAGGGATTTTGAAGTTGGCGAAGAATCGAGCAACATCGGGGTGTTCTGCGCTAAAACCTTTGCGTGCGACCGCGTGGATTTGCTCAGAGCCTCCGAAAATCTGCTTCGGATCATCCAAATATCGCAGTGACCACTTGGAGAACATCCAGTGCGGGCTCCATGCGTTAATCAAAGACCACTTGTCACGTTTCAGATTACGATCCAACTCGCTCAACATTCCAGACTCTGAAGAAGCGACCATCTTATAACCATCAAGACGATATTCTTTAATGGCCTTTTCGGTAAGTTTGTACTGACCATTACCCACTTCGGAAGTCAAAATCTTGCCGCCGAGTTTTTCCCTTACCTCTGGCTTGTTAAGGTCTTCGACACTGGCGATTTCACTGACAGGAATAGAAGTGGGTACCGCCATGCCAATCCGCCCCTCATAAAGCACCCCCAAGTCTTCGAGCTTGTCGCGGTATTTGTCATAAAAGGACTTGTGAGTGCTTGGCAGCCAAACCATAGGAATCAGGTCGATATTACCGTTAGCCAGCGCCTGGAACTGAATACCAATATCGGCCAGAACCAATTTAACCGGTTGCTTCAGGTGATCTCGCAACGCTGTGTCTGCCAGCTTTACAGCGATCTCCGTATCCGACCAATTCACCCAACCAATACGGATAGGCGCGGGCTCCTCGGCTTGAGCTATCAGGCTGCTGGAGATCATAACCAAACCTGCAAGCCAGCCGGTACAAGTTTTACTGGATAACGTAATCATGTGCATCTCCGCGTGCTGTATTAATAGTTATTGGCAGGACAGCAGAAGCATCAACTTCCCTCATAAAAATGCGAAGCTAATATTAAACTTTCAAATATAAAATTTCGCACATTGTTCTGCCATGGAATCATTATCAACTCACTCACAATGCCTGTTCGAGCGCCGGTAATGCCTCAAACAAATCCGCAACCAACATGTAATCTGCAACTTGGGCGATCGGCGCCTCAGCGTCCTGGTTGATCGCGACGATTACCTTTGATCCACTCATACCGGCCAGGTGTTGAATGGCGCCACTGATACCTGCGGCGATGTAGAGATCCGGTGCCACTATTTTCCCCGTCTGCCCGACTTGCAAGTCGTTGGGGGCAAAACCTGCGTCCACTGCAGCGCGTGATGCACCTACGGCGCCACCGAGCTTGTCTGCAACACGTTCGATCAATGCAAAATTCGCTTTGCTCTGCATCCCGCGACCACCGGAAACGACGACACGAGCACTCGACAGGTCAGGCCTTTCGCTCACCGTCAGCTGTTCGCTTACAAAGCTGACAGTGCTTGCACTGCGCCCCCCATTAACGGCCATGACTTCGCAGCGATCCTGATGGGACGAGGCTTGGGCAAAAGCCGAGGCACGGAGGGTCAACAACTTGACTGAATCGATGGACTGAACGGTGGCGATCGCATTACCCGCATAAATGGGTCGCTCGAAAGTGTCTGCCGACACAATTTTGATGACGTCCGAAAGCATTCCGACATCCAGGCTGGCCGCTACCCGTGGCAACACATTGCGACCCATGCTGCTCGCATCGGCCATTACATGGGTATAAGTGTCGCCCACTAGCGAAGTGATCAGTGGCTGGACATTTTCGGCCAGCGTCTTCTCGAACATCTCATCCTGCGCGAGCAGCACTCGATGCAGGCCCTTGGTAAGCGCGGCCTGTTCCGCAACGTCTGATGCCTCCGCCCCCCCCATCACAAGCAAATCCGTTTCGAAGCCCAGATCGATAGCAGCAGTAATTGCACTCAACGTGCCTGCCGTGAGTTGACTACCTGTGTGCTCGGCTATAACCAATGTGCGCATCAAACTAACCCCGCCACGTTTCTCAGTTTTTCCACCAGTTCAGATACCGAACTGACGTTGATACCTGCTTTTCGCACTGGAGGTGGCGTCACCTTGAGCAGCCGGGTGTGCTCCCTCACGTTCGCGCCCAAGTCATCAGCGGCAATCACCTCAAGAGGTTTTTTCTTGGCTTTCATGATGTTCGGCAACGAGGCATAGCGCGGTTCATTAAGGCGCAGATCACAGGTAACAACTGCGGGTGCCGTAAGGGCCACAACCTGGCTGCCACCATCGACTTCACGCTCAACAACCCATCGACCATCGGCATAGCTGATGGCTGAGGCAAAGGTGGCCTGACCACTACCTATTAATTGCGCAACCATCTGCCCGGTCTGGTTGTTCTCCTGGTCGATAGCCTGTTTACCAAAAAGGATCAATTGCGGCTTTTCGGTATCGATCACTTGGCTTAGGTATTTGGCCACGTTGAGCGGCTCGAGCATCGCGTTCGTTTCAACCAGGAGTGCTCGATCTGCGCCAAGCGCTAATGCCGTGCGTAATTGTTCTTGCGCAGCAGAAGTGCCAACTGAAACGACCACCACCTCGCAAACCACGCCTTTTTCCTTAAGGCGAATAGCTTCTTCCACTGCGATCTCGCAGAAAGGATTCAAGGCCATTTTTACGCCATTCAGGTCGACGCCTGAACCATCACCTTTAACACGAACTTTCACGTTCGGGTCGATGGCGCGTTTTACCGCTACGAGCACTTTCATAATTTCCTCGGGCACTCATCAATCGATGCAATGGATGACAGGCGTGGATGAGCCAGTTCAGTCCTTGTTTTGACGGATGTTAATCCTGGATTTTTTGTTGCGCAAGCAAAATGTACACTTGTGTCACCAACCATTGACACAGGTGTACATTTATCCTAATTTCAAGTCACCAAGCCTGATGAAGCCCACTTTGGAGCGCACCACGATGTCCAGCGATCCCTTGCTGCAACCCTATAAAATCAAGAATCTGACCCTCAGAAACCGGATCATGACCACCTCCCATGAACCGGCCTACCCTGTGGATGGCATGCCCAAGGATCTCTATCGCGCCTACCACGTGGAGCGCGCAAAGGCCGGTGTCGCCCTGACCATGACTGCCGGTTCCGCAGCCGTCTCCCGAGACAGCCCGCCGGTATTCAACAATGTGCTCGCCTACAAGGATGAAGTGGTCGGATGGTTGAAGGACCTGACCGATGAATGCCACGAACACGGTGCGGCAGTGATGATCCAGTTGACTCACCTGGGCCGCCGCACCCGCTGGGACAAGGCCGACTGGTTGCCGGTGGTGTCGCCGTCACACCGTCGCGAGGCTTCACACCGCTCCTTCCCGAAGAAAATGGAAGAATGGGACATCGAGCGGATCATCAAGGACTATGTAGACGCGGCGGAGCGCATGAAGGCGGCAGGTCTCGATGGTCTGGAGCTTCAGGCTTACGGGCATTTGATGGACCAGTTCTGGTCGCCGTTGACCAATGACCTCGACGGCCCTTATGGCGGCTCGCTGGAAAACCGCATGCGCTTTACCTTCGACATCCTGCGTGGCATCCGCCAACGGGTCGGCGAAGACTTTCTGCTCGGGGTTCGCTACACCGGTGATGAAGAACTGCCCGGTGGCTTCAATGCCAGCGAGGGCATGCAGATATCCCACATGCTCAAGGACAGCGGACTGGTCGATTTCCTGAACGTGGTACGCGGCCACATCGATACGGACGCCGGCCTGACCGATGTCATCCCGATTCAGGGTATGCGCAACTCACCCCACCTCGACTTCGCTGGCGAGATCCGTTCGGCAACAGGCTTCCCGACCTTCCACGCGGCGAAGATTCCCGATGTTGCCACGGCGCGCTACGCGATCGCTTCGGGCAAAGTGGACATGGTGGGCATGACCCGCGCGCACATGACCGATCCGCACATCGTGCGCAAAATCATCGAGAAGCGCGAAGAAGATATTCGCCCGTGCGTCGGCGCCAACTATTGTCTGGATCGCATCTATCAGGGTGGCGCGGCCTACTGTATCCACAACGCAGCGACGGGGCGGGAAACCACTATGCCTCATGACATTCCCAAAGCCGCGGTCAAGCGCAAGGTGCTGGTGGTCGGTACGGGCCCTGCCGGGCTGGAAGCGGCGCGGGTCGCCGGTGAGCGCGGCCATGATGTAACGGTACTTGAGGCGGCTGACCAACCTGGCGGGCAGATTCGTCTGACGGCATTGAGCGAGCGTCGTCGCGAGATGATCAGCATCATTGATTGGCGCATGGCGCAATGCGAACGACTGGGGGTGAAGTTTCATTTCAACACCTGGGCCGAAGCCGACGCCGTGCAAGCCTTCGAGCCTGACGTGGTCATCGTCGCGACCGGCGGTCTACCGGATACCGAGGTGCTCCGCAAAGGCAACGAACTCGTGGTTTCAACCTGGGACATCATTTCCGGTGACATCAAGCCCGGTCGCAACGTACTGATCTTCGACGATGCCGGGGATCATGCTGCTCTACAGGCAGCCGAAGTCATCGCCAATAGCGGCGCGAAAGTAGAAATCGTGACCCCTGACCGCTCGTTTGCACCTGAAGTCATGGCCATGAACCTGGTGCCCTACATGCGCAGCCTGCAGGACCTGGACGTCACCTTCACCGTCACCTATCGGGTCGACACAGTGGAAAAACGTGATGACGGGCTCGTTGCAACCTTTGGCAGCGATTACGGGCAGGTCCACAAGCAGCGCGTGGTCGATCAGGTGGTCGTCAACCACGGCACTCTTCCTCTGGACGACTTGTACTTCGACCTGCGTCCTCTCTCCACCAATGGCGGCGCGGTAGAGCAGCATGACCTGATAGCCGGCACGGCACAGAACATCGTCACCAATCCCGAAGGACGTTTCCAGCTGTTCCGGATCGGCGACGCCGTGTCTGCTCGCAACACCCACGCGGCCATCTACGACGCGTTGCGCCTGGTGAAAGAAATCTGAATCCGAACCTCCATTCCTGTTGGAACGGAGGCTCGCCATGAACAAGAGGGAAACCATGTCAGCAGTGACCATTAAATCGAAGGCGGCAGTCGCTTTTGGCCCAGGACAGCCGTTGCAGCTGGTGGACATCGATGTCGCACCACCCAAGGCTGGCGAAGTGAGGGTACGAATCGTGGCAACCGGTGTCTGCCACACGGATGCGTTTACCCTGTCGGGCGACGATCCCGAGGGGATCTTTCCTGCCGTGTTGGGTCATGAGGGCGGTGGGATCGTCGAGTCGATCGGCGAAGGCGTTACGTCATTGTCGGTCGGCGACCATGTGATTCCGCTGTACACGGCCGAGTGCCGACAATGCAAATTCTGTCTGTCGGGCAAGACCAACTTGTGCCAGGCAGTCAGAGTGACGCAGGGCAAGGGCCTGATGCCTGACGGAACATCGCGTTTCTCCTTTCAGGGCCAGCCAGTGTTCCACTACATGGGCTGCTCGACTTTCTCCGAGTACACGGTATTGCCGGAGATCTCCCTGGCCAAAATCCCCAAGGATGCGCCTCTAGAGCAGGTGTGCCTGCTGGGCTGTGGCGTGACCACAGGCATAGGTGCCGTACTCAACACTGCCAAGGTCGAGGCCGGGGCAAGCGTTGCGATATTCGGGCTCGGCGGGATCGGGCTGGCGGCCATCATCGGCGCGAAAATGGCCAACGCCGGGCGAGTCATCGCCATTGATATCAACCCGGCCAAGCGGGACGTCGCCCTATCGCTCGGCGCGACCGACTTCATAAACCCCATGGACTATGACAAGCCCATCCAGGACGTGATTGTCGAGCTCACCGACGGTGGCGTGGACTATTCGTTTGAATGTGTCGGCAACGTCAAATTGATGCGAGCTGCTCTGGAGTGCTGCCACAAGGGCTGGGGTGAATCGATCATTATCGGTGTTGCCGGTGCGGGCCAGGAAATCAGTACCCGCCCTTTTCAACTGGTAACCGGGCGCGTCTGGCGTGGCAGCGCGTTTGGTGGAGTCAAGGGCCGCACGGAGCTTCCCAGCTACGTCGAGAAAGCGAGCACCGGCGAAATTCCGCTGGAAACCTTCATCACTCACAACCTTGGCCTTTCAGACATCAACAAGGCTTTCGAATTGATGCATGCAGGGCAAAGCATCCGCACCGTCATTCATTTTTGACCAAGGCACTGCCGTGATACCGGCCAGCGCTCACACCCGCATCACAACCCAAAGGAAATCAAAATGTCTGTTTTTACCCATGTCACTGTCGGTACCAATGACCTTGCCAAAGCACGGACCTTCTATGATGGTGTTCTCAAAGAAATTGGTCTTAACCGTGTTGCCGACCTTGATGAATCCGGCTCCATTTGGGGCGTGGATAAACCGTCGTTCTTCGTGCTAAAACCCGCCAATGGCAATCCTGCCAACGTTGGCAATGGCGTGACTGTGAGCTTCGAAGCGCCGAATCGCGCTGCAGTACATGCATTCCACGAAACCGCACTCGCTGCCGGTGGCACCTGTGAAGGCCAACCGGGTTCGCGTAGCTGGGCTGAAAATGCCTATGCCGCTTACGCTCGGGACCTTGATGGCAACAAACTGGCTGTCTATTGCTTCAAGGCCGAATAATCGCAATCGGTTGACGCTTTCTACAGTGAAGGCCCTTCAGCGGGCCTTCACTGTCTATCCCCTGCCCTGGCTACATTCCCCGACGCGCAACTTCAGCGCCGGCCTTTACCGCCGCCCCCACAATGGACTCGATGTTCTGATCGGCCATCGACTGCAGTGCTGCCGCCGTCACGCCACGGTAAGCCATCAACGACTCAATCATTTGCCGCGGATCGCGGCTGGCTAGCATCTGGCCGCCCCCCACCACCACGCCTTGTGCAGCGCGCTGCGCGATGGCTAGGGGAATTCCTGCAGCCACCGCCTGATTAGTCAGCGCCATTTGCAACATCGCCGGGAAGGCCGGCCCAGTCCCGGACAATGCACTGAGATAATCAATACAGTCTTCCTCAGGCACTTCGTCCGCCGAACCTACGCACTCGAACAGTCGCTGCACCCACTGGCGGTCGCGCTCAACAAGGTTTCCGGCACAGTACCAGGGCGTGAACGACTGCCTGATTTCCACGGCCGCATTCGGCATGGCCCGCACGATTACATCCGCACCGGTTGCCGCGCTGATGGCTGCCGCCGGAACTCCGGCCATCAGAGAAATCACTACCTTGCCGCGGGCGTTGATCCGCAGTTCGCGAAACTGCTCCGGCCGGATGGACAGCACGACAATATCGCTGAGATCCACTAACTGCTGGTTGTCGGCCAGCAGCCTCACGCCTGGCTCGAAAGTACTGACGCCGGAGCGGTTCGAGATCAACAAATGGTCAGGCTTGATGAAGCCGCTTTCAAGGAGCGCCTGCGCGATTGCGCGCCCGAGCCAGCCGGTGCCCCCAATGATGCCCAGGGTTCTATTCTCCATCGGCAGGAGACTCCTCGAATGTATCGACCAAGGGAACGAAAACACCGGGCTCTTTTTCTGCGTAGCCGAACTTTCCATAAAAGCGGTCCAGCTCGCGCCTCTTCGGTACTTTGCCGGTAAACACGCTCACGTACTGAGGAATCCGTCGAAATCGCACGACAATATCTTCATCAGTTTTCATGGAGATGTAGCCGATCTGTGTGAGGTAGATCGTCCTGGCCCGAACGTCAGCCCCCTCGACGTCGTAACCAAACCGTCGGAACATCGCGGCCAGGGCATTCATCCGCGCTTCATCGGCTAAAGCGATTTCAGCTTTGACCTCGTCCGATTGCAGCGCCCAACTGCGCACGGCAAATTCAAACTGCGAGTCGAACAGCTCAGGGTTCAGCCAGCACTCGAAGACGTTGAGAATCGCTTCGGAAATACTTTCTGCATAACTCTCACATTGGCTGACCATACCGCCGGTGTTCTTGTCCCGCCATCGAGCCAGGAGCGCCGCTAGCAGCTGTTCCCGATCTTCATAGAACCAGTAGAAGCTGGTACGAGACAAATTCAAACGCTTGGCCAGCGGCATCACCCGCACAGCATCCACACCCGACTCTTTAAGAGCATCGTAGGCGGCATCCAGCCAACCATCGACGGAGCCTCGCCAACCTGCGTCCTGCGCTTTGGTTTTCGCCCTTCCTGTCTGTGACATTCGGGTTGACCTTTCTTTGAAAATTCCTCGTCACTGTACACCCCAGAATCTGTGGCGTACACGGCATGTACATCGGCGTACATTTTTTAGACATATGTTCGCCATGCCAAGAGGATGTTGCGCGCGCGATTTTTTGGATAACGCCACGTCATCCTTTGGCCCAGTAAAAAAGTTGTTGGACGCTGCGATCCATTGAAACCAAATAATGGCTGCGCCAAAAACTTCAGGCAGGTTGCCCTATGAAATTCAATAATAAAGTGGTGGTCATTACCGGCGCTGCCGGCGGTGTCGGACAGGCGTTAGCATTATTGTTCGCCCGAGAAGGCGCAAAGCTTGTTTTGTCTGATCTTGATGAAGCCGGTTGCAAATCAATTTCCGCAAAAGTCCGTGATCTGGGAGCCGAAGTGCACTACGTGGCAGGCGATTTACGCCGAAAAGAATATTGCGAAGCGATTGTCCAAACGGCTATCGATGTTTTTTCGGGGATCGACATCGTATTGAACAATGCGGGCATCATTCCCCGCGGCACGATTGAGGAAACCACTGACGACATGTGGTTCGACGCCATGGGCGTAAACCTGAATGCGGTGTTCTTCATTTGCCGTGCCGCGATACCGCACATGAAAAATCGCCCGGGCGCCGCAATCGTCAACACATCATCTGTCTGGGGCATTTATCCCGGCCCCGCCCACGTGGCGTATTGCACAAGCAAAGGGGCCGTCGCGGCGTTAACCAAGAACCTGGGCCGCGATTGCGCCCCTTTGGGCATCCGCGTCAACGCCGTGTGCCCGCACGAAATCAATACCCCAATGATACGCAGCGGCTTTGAGCGTCGTGGCCTGGATCCGGATAAGGCCGTGCAAGAACTGAACAAAAGCGTGCCATTAGGCCGTATCGCCGAGCCTGAAGACATTGCGGATGTCATCGCATTTCTGGCGTCCGACGAGGCCAGGTACATCGCCGGTGAAACGGTGGAAGTCACAGGCGCTAAGCCGGTATCCGGCTAAGGAGAGGTAGCGATGCTCAATGGTAAGAATGTAGTGGTGACCGGGGGCGGCAGAGGGATTGGCCGAGGCATCACCGAACAATTGCTTGAGGCGGGAGCTTCTGTGTTGATCGCTCAGCGTCAGGCACTGGACGCCGACTTGCAAAATCACCCTCAAGTCTATTTCGTCGAAGCTGATCTCGCCTCGATGGAGTCACCCAATTTGATTGCCCAGTTCGCCCAGGAGCAGCTTGGCGGAATCGATGTCCTGGTTAACAACGCCGGGTTCATGTTCGAGAAATCCATTGATGATATGACCGAGCAGGACTGGGATCGCATGATGGCAGTCAATCTGCGGGCGCCAGCATTCTTGTGCAAGGCGTTGGTGCCACAGATGCGTCTGCGAGGCGGCGGCAGCATTATCAATATCGGGTCGATCGAAGGGATAGGCGCCAACCCTGAACATGCCGCGTACTGTGCCTCCAAGGCCGGCATCCATGGGCTGACCCGAGCCTTGGCAATCGATCTCGGCCGGGACGGGATCCGCTGCAATGCCATTGCTCCAGGGTGGATCAATTCCGAGTTGAGTGATGCGTACCTCGCCGCTCAAACTGATCCGCGTGCGGCGCGCCAGGCACTCCTGCGCCTTCATCCGGTCGGGCGTACCGGATTGCCGGCGGATGTTGGCGGGACAGTCGTTTTCCTGGCCTCCGAATCATCGGCCTTTATCACCGGGCAAGTGCTTGTGGTGGATGGGGGGCGCACGGCGAAACTGCCACTGCCGTTTTGATCGAATTCGCCCAACTCGGTCGGAACTGACGATGCCGCGAGAGTTCGCGTATGCACAGTTGAGAGTCCTGAAACTGGTGGTGATTGGGTGCTAAATGCTCTCGCCGGGTACTGATACCAGGCGTAGGATCGATATGATGACGGCTAATCACGCGTCGTTGGAAGGTGACTTCCAACCCATCTGCATTCACGCGCAAACGCAAGACATATACCGCCGCACTGTAAGGCCACGCGACCCTTCCTAGTACAAGGGCCGTGTTCTCACAACAACAAAAGCGAGGTGAAATCATGTCTGGTAATCGTGGTGTCGTGTATCTCGGCGCAGGCAAGGTCGAGGTGCAGACCATCCCCTATCCGAAAATGCAAGACCCGCGCGGCAAGCGCATTGACCATGGCGTGATCCTGCGCGTGGTCTCGACCAATATCTGCGGCTCCGACCAGCATATGGTGCGTGGCCGGACCACGGCTCAGGTCGGGCTGGTGCTTGGCCATGAAATTACTGGTGAGGTGATCGAGAAGGGCCGCGACGTTGAAAACGTGCAAATCGGTGACTTGGTCTCGGTGCCGTTCAATGTCGCCTGCGGCCGTTGTCGCAGTTGCAAGGAGCAGCACACCGGAGTCTGCCTGACGGTCAACCCGGCGCGCCCCGGCGGTGCCTATGGCTATGTGGACATGGGCGACTGGGTTGGCGGCCAGGCCGAATACGTGCTGGTGCCGTATGCCGACTTCAACCTGCTGAAGCTGCCCGACCGCGACAAGGCAATGGAGAAAATCCGCGACCTGACCTGCCTCTCCGATATCCTGCCGACCGGCTACCACGGCGCGGTGACCGCCGGTGTCGGCCCTGGCAGCACGGTGTATATCGCCGGCGCCGGTCCGGTCGGACTGGCTGCCGCCGCCTCCGCCCGTCTGCTGGGTGCGGCGGTAGTGATCGTCGGCGACGTCAATCCGCTGCGTCTGGCGCATGCCAAGGCTCAGGGCTTTGAGATCGCCGACCTGACCAAGGACACTCCACTGCACGAGCAAATCGCCGACCTGCTCGGTGAGCCGGAAGTCGATTGTGCGGTCGATGCGGTCGGCTTCGAAGCCCGTGGCCACGGCCATGACGGCGCACAGCACGAGGCCCCGGCCGAAGTGCTCAACGCGCTGATGGGCGTGGTGCGCGTCGCCGGCAATATCGGTATCCCCGGTCTGTATGTCACCGAAGACCCGGGTGCGGTCAACAAAGCCGCCAAGCATGGCAGCCTGAACATCCGTTTCGGCCTCGGCTGGGCCAAGTCCCACAGCTTTCACACCGGCCAGACCCCGACGATGAAGTACAACCGCCAGCTGATGCAGGCGATCATGTGGGACCGCATTCACATTGCCGAGGTCGTCGGCGTGCAGGTGATCAGCCTGGACGACGCGCCGCGCGGTTACCACGAGTTCGATGCCGGAGTGCCGAAGAAATTTGTCATGGATCCGCACAAGCTGTTTAGCGCGGCCTAAGGAGTAGGTTGGGGAAAGGGCAGCTTTGAGCTGCCCTTTTTTATCGCCGTGTCTCGCCCTGAAAACCAACCACGCATTGATTACTTCATACACTCAGGTACGTTCACGCCTTTGCCTTAATCGCATACAGCCCCCCAATAATCACCAACGCTGCACCGACAACCACCCAGGTGTCCGGGCGCTCGGCAAACACGATCACACCAATCAACGTGGCGAACACCAGAAGCGCATAGTTGAACGGCTGCAGAGAAGAAGCGGTCGCGTATTTCAGTGCTTGAATGAAGAGAATCTGTGCGACTACTCCGGTCAATGCCAGGATCCCCATCAAGAGGCCCTGGACTGGAGTCGGAGTCACCCATGCAGGCAGCCCCGCAAATGTGACCGTCAGGGCACCCACACTTGCCATGTAGAGCATGTTCGTAGCAAAGGAGTCGTGTTGGCTAATCCGGCGCGTCAGTACGTTGAACACCGCGAACGCCAAAGCAGCCAGCAGGGGGATCAGCGCCGCGAGTTCAAAGACGCCCGCGCCTGGTCGGAGAATGATCAGTGTGCCGGTGAACCCTATCGCCGCAGCAACCCAGCGCCGCAGCCCTATGAACTCCCCAAGCACCGATCCCGCCAATGCCAGTGTCATCAGCGGAAATACGGCATAGAGTGCATGCATTTCGGCCAGGCCCAAATATCGTAGCCCCACTGCAAACAGTACGGTTTCACCCACAGCCAGCAACGCTCGAATGATTTGCAGCCAGGGGTGCTTACTGCGAAACGACGCTTTTGCCCTACCGTGGCAGGCGGCATAGCCGAGGGCAAAAACGACAAACACCCAATAGCGCATCATGACCAGTTGGGCAACCGGGAAGTCTTTGACAAGCACCTTGGTTATTCCGTCCTGGCTCGCAAAGATAAGCATTGAAAGCAAGCATAGAAAGATCCCGAATTGGGGCTTCGCGACCCCAGGATTAGCGGCAACAGTGGGCGCAGTATTTCTTGTTCGGTCGCTCTTCAATTGCACTTCGGTCATGCCCTTCCCCTTTGCAGGATGCCTTCCAGATATTTCTCATGGATTATTCCGTTCTTATTAGTGACTTGTTAAACGTCCTTTATTGGAAAAGCCGACAACTTAAATTTGTTAACCTTCTCGCCCGGCCCAAAACTCATGCCAGCGAATAACCGAACTGACGCCCAGTTTCGTTATTATCTTGGGGGGTAGCTTGCTGGGGCCTGGCGCGTGACTGAAGCTATCGAGAAACTCCGAACGCGTACCCGATGCCAATTCCGCAACCATCACACCTGCCAGGGTGCTTTTCACAGTACCCAGTCCATTTTCGCAGCAAGCCGAGTACAGGTTTTCTTCAATCTCGCCAAATGCAGCGGCGCTGTTACGACTTAAGCACAGGCGGCCGGCCCAACTGAATTCCAGCGCCGTGGATTTCAATTCGGGAAAGCGCGCATCCAGGGAATGTCGCTGCTCCTTAGCCACCGCAGCTACCCGCTCTGGAGTGACCTGGATACTCGGGTCATAGGTGAACTTTGTCCGAATGACAATTCGCGAGAGACCGTCTGAAGAGATCTTGCGAACGGTCGCGCCCATTGGATCCGCTGGCAGTAAGGCCCACTTGGCTTTGCCCGGCACCTCTTTCCTGAATTCATCATCACTGTACGCCGCCGTCATGGACGCGTAAGTGAAGACGTGCAGCAAGCGTCCTTGATAATGGCCAAAGTCTTCAATGTGCCCGTTAACTCCCAGGATGACCTTGGGTGCGTGCACCGTACCGTTATGAGATCGAGCGCTCCAACCGCTTCCCTGCTTGGTCAACTCAATAATCGGAGAGCGCTCGAACAGCGTGATTTTCCCGTCGAGCCCTGCTGCCAGGTCTCTAATGTATTGCGCGGGTTGAATCATCACTGCGCCGGGCGTGTAGATCCCCCCGTGGTAGTAGGCGGACCCGGTGATTTCGCGCATTTGCGCGGCATCAAACATCTCGAACTTTTCGCCAATGCGCTCAAGGGATTGAGCGTAATTGACGTTCAGCTTCAATCCCCGCTCAGTGGCGGCCGCGTTGATCTTCCCTGAAGGGTCGAAGGTGTCGGCGGACATGCCGTACTCCCGCGCAGCTTCAGCGGCAAATGCAATCGCAAAACGATTTTGCGTGATTTCCAGGGCCGTTGCAGACTCACTCGCCACGGAATATTCCCCGGACGACAGACTGTGCGGCACATCGATCATGAAACCAGAGTTTCTGCCCGCAGGCCCCTTGGCGACTTCATGAGCATCGACCACAACAATGCTGTCACCCGGGTGTAACTGTGAAAGTCTGCGAGCGGCGGACAGGCCGGCAAAACCGGCACCGATAATCAGCCAATCCGCCGTCACGTTTCCATCAAGCATGCGGACAGGCGCAGTGCGTGCGGAAATCGCCTCCCAACCTGAAACCCCGGTGTCTACCGGCAGGCGCTTGATGGTATGGCTGCTCATTTTTCGGTCTCTTCGTCCGACCGATCAGACACATCGATCCAGATGGTTTTGATTTCGGTGTACTGGTCATGGGCGAAAATGGATTTGTCCCGACCACCGAAGCCTGACTCCTTGTAGCCACCGAATGGTGTCGATGCGTCACCCTCGCCAAAGCAGTTGACGGTGACGATGCCGGCACGAATTTCCCGCGACAACTTGATCGCCCGGCGCAAGCTGGCGGTGTAAACCGAGGCCGCCAAGCCGTACACCGTGTCATTGGCCAGGGCAATGGCTTCGGAGATCGTGTTGAACGTGGTGACTGAAAGAATCGGGCCGAAGATCTCTTCCTGGAACAACCGGCTATTCCGATCCACGCCGTCTATCACCGTCGGTTCTACGAAGGCACCGTCTTTGGTCGCGCCACCGTAAACAACTTGAAGCTTTCCGGCGGTGGCGTGCTCAAGGTACGACTTCACTTTTGCGAAATGCTCTGGGCTGACCAGCGACCCTACGCGGTTCTGCGGATCGAGTGGGTCACCCATCTTCCATTCGCGGATGTAGGCGCCCATGCGCTCCAGCAGTTCGTCTTTAACCGACGCATGGACGATCAGACGTGAAGTCGCGGAGCAGTTTTCGCCCATGTTCCAGAACGCGCCGTTGACGACATGCTGAGCGACGAGATCCAGGTCTTGGGCATCGTCCATCACCACGGCCGGATTTTTTCCGCCGCACTCAAGGACGATGCGTTTCAGGTTCGAATCGGCGGCGTAATGCAGGAAGCGGCGGCCGGTCGCGGTGGAGCCCGTGAAGCTCACCATGTCGACATCGTTGTGCAAACCAATGGGCTCACCGACGTCTTTGCCCGTGCCGGTCACAATGTTGAGTACACCAGCGGGTATACCGGCTTCAAACGCCAGCTGAGCGACACGCAACGTGGTCAGCGAGGTTTGTTCAGCAGGTTTGACGATGACCGAGCAGCCCGCAGCGAGCGCCGGGCCGATTTTCCAGGCCAGCATCAGCAGTGGAAAGTTCCAGGGCAATACGCAGCCCACCACGCCGATCGGCTCCCGCACCACCATAGTCAGCGCGTCGCTGCCAACCGGTGCTGTGTTGTCATAAATCTTGTCAATCAGTTCTGCGTGCCAGCGGATCGTGTGGATGGTGTCCGGGATGTCGACCAACTGACATTCACTGACCGGTTTGCCGCTATCGAGGCTTTCGAGGACGGCCAGTTCGTATTGATGGCTTTCAAGCAGGTTTGCAAACTTCAACAGAACCGCTTTGCGCTCCCGAGGAGAAATAGATCTCCAGCGTCCATCCTCAAAGGCCTCCTTGGCATTGCTCACCGCGAAGTCCACATCTTCGGACGAACACGCAGCGACGTCAGTCAGAAACTCCCCCGTCGCCGGATTATTCGTGGCGAAGGTTTTGCCAGAGATCGCGGGTTTAAACGCGCCATTGATGAACGCCTTGGATGGCAACGAAATGTCTTTGGCCAGAGCGGCATAATCGGCCTTGCTCAGAAGATCACCCATGGCTGGCTCCCGAAGAAATGTTGGCTACGTTACGTTTGAGTTCAGTAATGACCGACGCGAAACTCTGCTTTTCGTCCGCTTCAAGTGGCTGCAATGGCAGGCGCACGTTACCGACGTTCAATCCGGCAATTTCGCAGCCGTACTTGATCGACTGCACGAACTTGCCGCCGTCCAAAGCATTCATCAGCGGCATCATCGCTGACATTATTTGACGGCCTTTGTCGAAGTTCTTTTCGATCACGCAGGCTTCATAAAGCGCAACGTGTTCCTTGGGCAGGAAGTTGGAACCTGCGCACACCCAACTGCGAGCGCCCCAGGCAAAAAACTCGAGGGCCTGGTCGTCCCATCCGCAGGACAAGGCGATGTTGGGGAACTGCCGGGCCAGCCTATGCACCTGGCCCATGTCGCCGGAACTTTCCTTGATGGCGACAACGTTTTTCGATTGGCTGACACGCGTGAAATACTCTTCATCCATCGAAACGCACATGCGCCCCGGATAGTTGTAAAGCATGATCGGCAAGTCCGCTGCGCGATCGATAGTGAGCGCGTGAATCGCGTTTTCCTGTGAGGTTGGCAACGCGTAAGGCGGGGACGTAACAAGAATGGCGTCCGCTTTGATCGATTTGGCATCCTTGGCGTACTGAACCGCATCTTCGGTACGAATCGCCCCGGTACTGACGATTAGTTGCACCCGAGTGCCGATCACATCTTTGGCGTAGGCCGCCAACTCGGTGCGTTCTTCAAAGGTCTGCGCATAATACTCGCCGGTCGACCCGCCGATAATAATGCCGTGCACCTTCGCCTCAATCAGCGACTCCAAAACTTGCGAGTACACATTCCAGTCAATCTCCCCGTCCGAGTTATAAGGAGTTACTGCTGGCGTATAAATACCTTCAAATTTCAAGATAAATGCTCCGAATGCGAGTCAGGTGGAAGATAAACGAGCGCGTCAGCGTTGATGCCTTGAGGCGCAATAAAAAACTCCATGTTTCACGGAACACAGGCCCTGACGCTTAAAGTGTCTGTAAAGAGCAGTTTTCTGCTTTAACAAATGACCTGCAGAGGCTGTGTTACCAACTAGTGCGATGGACTGCTGAATCCAGACTCGCATGCGCCAAGAAGGTGGTCAATAGAGTGTATTGCTGCCGCATACCTTTCTGAAAGGGTAAATCCTTCAGCCAATAAAATTAATTCTCCTTAACAATCAACAACATAAAAAATCATCACCGAAGCGGCGGCATCAATCGATAACATTTGTTTATGCATTGATAAGAGTAAATGTTTCTTGTTGACGCACGATTACCGTCGTAGCCTTACAACAGCGATATTCTACCGACACATTGGATAAACGTTTTTCTCGTACAGTCGTCTCATTAATTAAGATCTGGTTTCCCAGGCTCGAATTAAGGTGATGTAGAAATATAGCTATTGATGCAAACATTGGCATTCCAGAAATGTCTGCATGAGTAAGGACTTGAACGAAATGAGTGCACGGATGGCACCCCCATCCAAGAAGGCACATTTTTCGTAAGGCGCTTTCTGGACGTCGCAAAACGTACCGGTTCGCGGATAGAAGCAGCACAGTTTGATGGGCTTGCATCCTCAGGCGGTACTGCGAACTCAAGACCGTTTGGCCTCACCTCGCTGAGCAGGCTGAACGTTTCGCCCCCTTGGTATTTTGGAGTGTGTTGACCGTGAGCACTAAATCGGCAGTTTCAAATCTTATCGCGCAGCGCAAGCCTGACCACGCGCTGCCAGGTGCCCTTTATAGCGATCCAGACGTTTACAGGCAGGATCTGCAACAGATCTGGCACAAAAGCTGGATCTTCGCAGGGCACACATTTGAGCTGGAGAAGTCAGGTCAGTACCTGTCGCTGCAAATCGGCGACTACCCTGTCGCTATCGTGCGCGGCGCAGACAAGCAGATTCGTGCATTCCACAACGCCTGCCGCCATCGCGGCTCCAAGGTGTGCCCGGAAGCCAGCGGCAAAGTTGCCAAACTGGTGTGCCCTTACCACAAATGGACATTCGAGCTGGACGGCAAACTGCTTTTCGCCGGGAACATGGGGGATGATTTCGACAAGTCTCAGCATGGGTTGAAGTCGGTGCATTGTGAGGTCGTCGAAACGTACATCTATGTGTGCGTTGCAGAGGTCGCCCCAGACTTTTCGTCGTTCAGAAAATCCGTCACCCCTTTCGTTGCGCCTCATAACCTGGACGACTGCAAAGTCGCGTTTGAGTCGAACATCATTGAAAAAGGCAACTGGAAACTGGTTTTCGAGAACAACCGTGAGTGCTACCACTGCGATTGTACTCACCCGGAATTGATGCACTCATTCGTGGACAACCCATCGGTGGGTGGTGCCGGCGGCGATGAAGATCCCGAACTCAAAGAGCACTGGGATCGCTGCGAGGCGGCAGGTCTGCCTAGCCGATTGGTCATGGATGATAAAGGTCGTTTCCGAATGACGCGCATCCCCCTGTTTGCCGGGGCCGTCAGCTACACAATGGATGGCAAGCCTGCGGTCGCTGGCCGGTTGGACACCACCGGAGAAGCCAACATCGGTGCGCTGCTGTATTTCAACTACCCATCAACCTGGAACCACTTTCTGGGCGATCACGCGCTGAGCTTCCGCGTACTGCCCATTGGTCCGGGTGAGACGTTGGTCACCACAAAATGGATCGTCAAGAAGGACGCGCAGGAAGGTGTCGACTACGACATCGATCGATTGACCAAAGTCTGGCTTGCAACCAATGACCAGGATCGCACCTTGGTTGAAGGGGCACAGGTCGGGGTCAGCTCCCCTGCTTACGAGCCAGGCCCGTTGTCGGTGGCCAGCGAAATTGGTGTGTGTCAATTTGATGATTGGTACTGCAAAACGATGCTTGATCAGCTCAATGACACCATCCCGTTAAGATCTGTCGGCTAAGTGCAACACTGCCGGTGGTGAGAATCATGAATGATCACCACCGGCATCCCCTTCAGTTCTGCCTTGAGCAATACCTGTTGGCGGTGGAGCTCCCCCGCACCTCGAGTGATTGCTCAATCACGGCCGCCTTCCTTTCCTCTAAACGGCTCTGGAAAACTGGGCCAGAATCCAGTCGCGTAGCCGACAACAGGCGTCGTCATTGATCCGGTCTTCACGAAATGTCAGATAGTGCTGGCTTTCATGGAGAACCACTTCCTCGTCGATCGGCCGAATCAGCGTGCCGTTTTCGATCAGGTTTTCGACCAGGTGATTCCATCCCAGCGCTACGCCTTGGTGGGTCAACACCATGCTAATCACCAGGTTGTAGTCATTCGCGTTGAAAACGTGAGGACTGTCGTGGGGGCGTTTCTCGATATCAACATCGTGATAAGCCAGCCAAACGCCCCAGTCAACATGCTCCGCTACTTGGGATCTGCCATAGGGGCTGAGGTTTAGCAAAACCCCGTCGCGTAATCCTTCCAGGCTGGATAGCTCAGGGTGCTCCGCTTTGTAACGAGGCGTGCACACCGGGTAGATGACGTCATGGAACAACGGATAGCTACGATACCCATCCTGAATCCTGGCCATCTTGGTGATGAAGATGTCCGGAGTTACACCCGGCTCCATCGACAAAAAGTTTTGAGTGGTTACCAGATTGAGGTCGATGTCTGCGTTCTTGGTAAAAAACCCCGGCAGCTTCGCTGCGAGCCAGAGGGCTGAAAACGCGGGAGAACAGCAAAGCGTCAGCGTGCGTTTGCCTGCATTGTTGGTGCGAATGCGCTCCGCCGCTTGGGAAATATTGACGAAAGATAGCTGTGCCGCATCAAAAAAGATGGACCCGGCTTCCGTCAACTCGACCGCTCGCCCCACCCTCTTGAAAAGATCCACCCCAAGGTACGCCTCAAGCTCCCGAATCTGACGGCTGATTGCCGCTTGGGTAACGCACAGCGCTTCAGCCGCACGCGTAAAGCTCTGATATTTGGCGGCGGCTACGAATGACTTCACTGCTTTCAGAGACGGCATTTTCAGCAGCGTCATGTCTGGATCGATGTGCTTAACCATAACCTAGAGTATTGAATATCCGGTTTGGGGCCTTTCGGAGGGCCGTTAGGGATGAGATCGGCCGAAGGGTTCCACCTAGAGCCTACACTGGAGCGTAGCTGAAACAGTGGGTCTAAGACAGGCCCAGCGGCAGTCGTCTTCGCAACTAGCACTGCCGCAGTCGCAAATTGACCTATTTAAATGATTGATAACATCACGTTATTGATTGGCGGGAAGAAATGTTGTTAGACGCTGACCCTATTAGGTAATAACTTGGTTCTCAAGGAACTGCTTAATTCAGCGCCGATAAAACAAAAATAATAAACATCACATAATAAAGAGGATGGTCACAATGACTAATTCCCAATCTGTCTCCCATTTTGACTGCCCCCACAAGCACCGTCTTAACTGATCAAGACACGTACACCTAAGTTTTTGATCTTATGTCGTAATTGCAGCAGGAGGGGTTATGAGTCTTGGTGACGAGATACTCTCGGTAAAAAACATTTACAAAGTCTTTGGTGCTCAGCCAAAGCTCGCGATGGAGATGCTGGCTCGCGGTGCTGACAAGAATGAAATTTTCAGCAAAACCGGTCAAGTCGTTGGCGTTTTTGATGCCAGTTTCTCCGTAAAACGCGGTGAGATTTTCGTCATCATGGGACTTTCCGGCTCTGGAAAGTCGACGATGGTTCGGTTGTTCAACCGACTGATCGAACCGACCTCGGGCACCATCCATCTCAACGGCCAGGAAATCACCGGTCTGTCAGATGCTGATCTCCTCAGCGTTCGTCGCAAAGACATGAGCATGGTGTTTCAGTCATTCGCCCTGATGCCCCACATGAGTGTGATCGACAACGTTGCTTTCGGCCTGGAAATCTCGGGTGTCGAGGAAAGTGAACGGCATAAACGTGCACTCGAGGCACTCAAACAGGTGGGGCTCGATGGCCACGCCTACAGCTATCCGCATCAACTGTCCGGCGGCATGCAACAGCGGGTAGGCCTGGCCCGAGCGCTGGCCAACGACCCTGCCATCCTGCTGATGGACGAAGCCTTCTCGGCACTCGACCCGTTGATTCGCCACGAAATGCAGGGCGAGCTGATCCGCCTGCAGGCAGAACAGCATCGCACCATCATCTTCATCTCCCATGACATTGACGAGGCTATTCGCATCGGCCATCGCATCGCGATCATGGAGGGTGGTCAGGTCGTTCAGATCGGTACCCCGCAAGAGCTGCTTTGCAACCCAGCGAACGATTACGTCAGAGCTTTCTTCAAAGGCTTTGATGCCTCGAAGATCCTCAAGGCGGGTGATGTCGCCAAAATTTGCGCAGAGCATCCGTACGCCATGGATCACTCCACTCCTACGCTTCGCGACGATGTACTTCTGCAGGACGTCTTTCACATCGTTGCCGATGCCGTTAATCCAGTTGCCGTGCTCGATCGCCAGGGTGTGTTCAAAGGCACGATCTCCAAGAGCCTACTGCTTCAAACAATGAGCCGACACTAACAGGCTCTATTTGCTGGCTTGCCAGGCTCGGACATTCAGGTGATGACATGAACGAATTCAATTTCCTAGACCCCTTTCAATCCATCAACGTCCCTTTGGGCCAATGGGTAGAAGTTGCCCTGAACTTTCTGGTTCATAATTTCCGCGAGGTTTTCCGATCGATAAGATGGCCAATCGACCAAGTACTTAATGGTATTCAGTTCGGATTACTGGCTATTCCTCCGTCAATATTCATTATTATTGCAACCCTCTTCGGCTGGCAGATAGGAGGAAAAAAGATAGGCATACTTTGTTTCGTCACCCTCACCCTCTTAGGAGTGATCGGCGTATGGAATGACGCCATGATCACCCTCGCCCTGGTGCTCACTTCACTGTTTTTCTGTGCAGTTATTGGCATTCCGCTGGGCGTCCTGTGTGCCCGAAGTGACCGACTGGAGATGCTTCTGCGCCCGGTTCTCGATGCAATGCAAACACTGCCTGCATTTGTTTATCTGGTGCCCGTGGTGATGCTGTTTGGCATCGGTAACGTACCGGGAGTACTGGTCACGATCATCTTTTCAGTCGCACCACTGGTCAGGCTCACCAATCTGGGCATTCGCCAGGTACCGGAAGACAAGGTTGAAGCTGCACGGGCTTTCGGATGCACCCCACGCCAGATGCTGAGGCGGGTCCAACTTCCCTTAGCTGCACCGACGATCATGGCGGGTCTGAATCAGGCATTGATGTTGTCACTGTCCATGGTGGTGATCGCTTCAATGATATCGGTTGGTGGACTGGGGATGATGGTACTTCGAGGGATTGGCCGCCTCGATATGGGCTTGGCAACCGTCGGTGGATTGGGTCTGGTATTGCTGGCGATTTTCCTCGATCGACTGACCCAGGCAATGGGCGAACGCAGTAACAGGGCAACCAAAGGTGAACACTGGTACCAGACAGGACCGGCGGGCGTCATTTATCGCCTGAAAAGAAAAAACACTGTCATGAAAATAGAAGTCAGTCCTAAAGAAAGCTAACTCCGCTAAGCGGCGCGTCGTGAACCAAAAGAAATGCCAACTTCTTTAATCCAGCCAAGGCAAACGATAATGAACTTCACAACCTTCGGAATAAAACAGAAATTCATTCATTCTGTGGCGCTTTTAGTACTAGCGGTCTCCCCTGTTTTCGCATCAGCCGCCACGGCGCAGGAGCCCGGAAAAGGTGTATCAATCACCCCGATTTTCCCGTCAATTGCCGAAGAGCGATTTCGCGGAGAGATCGCAATGGCGGGGCTCAAGGAATTGGGCTACGACGTTCAGACGCCTAAGGAAACCGAATACTCCACCATGATGATTGCGATTGCCAATGGTGACGCTGATTTCTCGGTTCATCTGTGGGAGGAACTGCACAAATCGTTCTACGCGAAGGCCGGCGGTGATGAAGCGATGGTGAAAACCGGCAATATTATGCCGGGCGTACTACAGGGCTACATGATCGATAAGAAAACGGCTGACCAGTATCACATCACCTCTCTCGATGATTTGAAAAAGCCAGAGATTGCCAAGCTGTTCGATAGTAACGGTGACGGTAAAGCGGACCTGACTGGTTGCAACCCCGGCTGGGGCTGTGAGCTGATCATTGCCCACCATATGAAAGCCTATGGCCTGGATAAGACTGTCACAAATAACCAGGGCTCCTATTTTGCCCTGATGGCCGACACCATTGCTCGTTACAAAGAAGGCAAGCCGATTCTCTATTACACCTGGGTACCTCAGTGGATCTCCGGTGTTCTGATCGAAGGTAAAGATGTTGTTTGGTTAACCGTGCCACGTACGGATCTTCCAGGTGGTAAAAACGATGTCAACACTACCTTCAATGGTAAAAACCTTGGTTTCGCGGTCGACAGTGTCAGAGCGGTCATCAACAAAGAGTTCGCCGAGAAAAATCCGGCTGCCGTGAAGTTCCTGTCTGAAATGCAGATCTCTACTGACGATGAAAGCGCGCAAAATCTCAAAATGCACAATGGTGAAAAAAGTGCCGCTGACATTACTCGTCACGCCAAAGAATGGATCGCGGCCCATCACGCGAAATACGACAGCTGGCTGGTAGACGCACGAGCCGCGGCTAATACCGCCACCGCAAAAAATTAATCCCTTCATTTAAATCTGCATAAAAGGTTGCTCTTCCCCGGGCAACTTTTTATCCGTTTCGGCGTTCATCATTCAGGAATCATGAAATGCAGTTGTATTCATTCGTCCAGAATTTCAGTTACAAGGACGCGCCCCTGCATACACGCGAGTTGGTTAAAACTTGCCTGCTCGACATCATTGGTGTGGCCGCCGGTGCTCGCGACAATCAAACCAGCGTGATGCTCAAAACCTACGCTGACACCCACTACTCTGCCAACAAGCTGTCCAGCCGCCTTTGGTTCGACGGCAGAGCCGTGCATCCATTGGGCGCTGCGTATGCAGGCGGTTTCTGCGTTGATAGCCTGGATGCACATGAAGGTCACTTCACCTCCAAGGGACATGCGGGTGCAACCGTTGTCCCGGCCCTTGTTGCATTGGTTGACGCGTATCGCAGCCAGGGCAAAGACATCAGCGGCGAGGAATTCCTCAGCGCACTGTGCATCGGTTATGAGACCGCCCTGCGTGCGGGCCAGGCATTGATGGCCACCGCTCCTGAATATCATGCCTCAGGCGCCTTTTCTGGAATCGGGGTCGTTTGCGCCGGTGCCCGTCTGCTGAAGCTTGATGAAGCGACATTCCGTCATGCGTTGGGTATCGCAGAATACTTCGGCCCGAGATGCCCGATGATGCGCCTGGTGAGCTTTCCGACAATGTTGCGTGATGCCCACGGCGCCGGGGCGTATGCCGGACTGAACGCACTACTGATGGCGCAGCTCGGTGTCACTGGCGCCCCAGCCGCCACCGTTGAACCGTTGGAGATTTCCACTTTCTGGCAGGACATCGGAACCCGTTGGGAGATCGACGAGCAATATTTCAAGCCTTGGCCGGTATGTCGCTGGGCGCAACCGGCACTCACCGCCATGACCGATTTGATGCGAGCACATCCGGTCATCACTGCAGAGTTGATCGAGACTATAGATGTCGAAACATTCCATGAGTCTGTGTGCTTGCAGGGGCATTTTCCGAAGAACGCGGACGAGGCCCAGTATGCGCTGGCGTTCCCGCTGGCGGCCTTGATCGTTCGCGGGAAGTTGGGGCCAAAAGAGGTCACCGGTGATTCCATTCATGCACCAGACATCTTGAGCATCAGCGAGAAAATCACCCTTCATGAGGCGCCTGACCTGTCGGCCAGGTTCCCGGAGGAAATACTGTCCCGCGTCACGGTTACCCTGAAAGACGGCACGCGTCTTACGAGCCCTACCGCGACGGCCAAGGGCGACCCCGGCAACCCTATGTCGAGTGACGAATTCGCTGCTAAATACCATTTACTGGCAAATGACAGTTTGGGAACCACCCTCAGCAATGCCATCAAGAACAGTGTTGAAGCATTGCCCGGTAGTGATGACTGCCAATCATTCTTTGATTTGTTGCTGTCTGCTCCAAAAACCGCTGCGTAGATCCGCAACGGTTTCTTGGCTATTCGTTCAGGTGTCAATGAGGATTTATGCCATTCGTATTCGAGAGCGTGCTCAAAGACAAGAACATGGGGTACTCCTATACGGCGCAGAAACCAGTAAGGCCGCAGGCAGTGACTCGTGTGGCTTTCGTGCTTTTGAACAATTTCTCGATGATGTCGTTCACCGGCGCTATCGATGCGCTGGTGACCGCCAACCTGATTAGCGAGACACCGGCGTTCGAGGTGTTGACTGTCGGCATCAAAAACCGTCTGGTAATGAGCGATTTGGGCATTGCGATTTCAGCAGACCTGGAGCTGTCACAACTACCGGATCGTATCGACGTTCTCATTATCGCCGGTGGTTTACGAGTGAAGCTGGTCAGCGATCCACAATTACGACGCAAGCTGCGTAACGTCGCCTCTCTTGGCGCGACAATGGGAGGTTTGTGGAACGGTGCATTTTTCCTGGCGGAAGCTCAGCTAATGGACGGTGTCGAGTGCGCCTTCCATCCCGATGGACGAGCGATGATGGAGGATGTTTTCCCCAAAGTCCTGGTCTCTTGTCGAACTCACGTAATAGATAAAAACCGTATCACGTGCGCTGGCGCCAGCAGCTCGTTACGCATGATGCTCGAGCTCATCACTACTAAACAAAGCGTCTCGCTGACCCATGCTGTCGAGGAAATACTCAGTTGTGATCAGACCGCTGAAGTGTCTGGGATATCGACGGTCATCGTTGACTCTGACCCTACCTTGCCTCAAACCCTGAAGCTTGCTTTAGAACTGATGCAAAAGAACATTGAAGAGCCGTTATCCATCGACGAAGTCGCTGAGTGTGTGAACATTTCCCGACGACAATTAGAGCGTCGCTTCTGCCGTTTCGTGGGGGCCACGCCCACACGCTACTACCTTGAGCTGCGCTTGACACGAGCGCGGCAGCTTATTTTGCAGAGCAATCGCCCCATCACCGATATCGCGATAGCGACCGGTTTCTGTAGTTTCGCCAATTTCCATATGCGTTTTCGTGACTTCTTTGGCGTAGCGCCAAGCAGTTATAGAGCAACGTATGAGCGCAGGCGCTAGGTTTTCCGAAACCTCGGCCCGCCAAACACACACAAGAAACCCGTACTGTCTAAGCCCAACAAACGATGGCTAGCATCATCGATAAGGATTACCGAGAACTATGAATGCTCCATCGCCCGTGTTGGTACCCACGGCTAACCACAGCGAGCGGATGTCTACACGCATCGCCTTCCTTATCGCGGGTTTACTCATGTCCGCATGGGCGCCTCTGGTCCCATTGGTTAAAGCCCGCGCTGGCCTGGACGATGGCGGCCTGGGGTTGTTGCTGCTTGGCCTGGGCGGTGGATCTATCGTGGCCATGCCCTTCGCTGGTTATCTCACTGCACACTATGGATGCCGACCGGTCGTAATCTGGGCGACGATTGTCTTGTGTGCCCTTCTTCCGCTATTGAGCACCGTGGCGTGGCTGCCGGGCCTGGTGATCGCGGTCATTCTCTTCGGCGCCAGCATGGGCATGCTGGATTGCGCCATGAACATTCAGTCCGTCATTGTCGAAAAAAACAGCGGCCAGGCACTTCAGTCCGGCTTCCATGGCCTGTACAGCGTCGGAGGCATAGTGGGCGCCGGGGCGATGACTGCTTTATTGACCTTCGGGCTGGATCCATTGGTTGCGGCGCTTTGTATCGTTGCCGCCGTTCTGGGATCGCTTTACAAGGCAGCGCCGGCTTTGCTGGCTTACGGCACTGAACGGGGTGGACCCATGTTCGCGTTGCCCAGGGGTATCGTGCTGTTTTTAGGGGCGCTCTGTTTCATCGTCTTCCTCACTGAAGGTGCAATCCTCGACTGGAGCGCGGTTTTCCTTGTCTCGAACCGAGGGTTAGAGCCAAGCATCGCCGGCTTGGGCTACGCATCCTTCGCCGCAGCGATGACGGCGGGCCGCCTGACAGGCGATGCCATCGTCAGCAAACTAGGCGGCGTGCGCGTCGTTGCGCTTGGCGGACTCTGCGCAGCCGCTGGCATGATCGTGTCGCTTGGAATCGACGGCTGGGCCGCATCCTTGATTGGCTACGCTCTGGTCGGTGCCGGCTGCTCAAACATTGTCCCGGTGCTCTTTACTGCCGTAGGCCGTCAGCAACGTATGCCACAGGCCGTCGCTATCCCCGCTGTCATCTCGATGGGCTACACGGGGATTCTGATAGGACCCGTATTTATCGGGGCGGTCGCCCATCTGAGTACCTTGTCATTTGCTCTGGGCTGCGTGAGTGTTTTGCTGGTTTTTGTCAGTGCGACAGCTCGATTACTTCGCAATTAACCGGATCTTTTCAGAGGTAAAGGTCATGCTGTTACCCCGAACAGAACGGGACTTCAAGATTCTCGGACACGCTGCCAGACATCAATAGAACTCGAAATACGTCAAATTAGCGGACATTGCCTCCGCCATATTTGTACCGATAGAGCCCTGATTATTCAGGGCTTTGTCGTTTCTGGGGCTTGGCGAAATATCCGCCGATCTGTATGTATTCCATAGCTTTTCTGGAAGCGTTCCATAACTCGGCCCGTTTTCGACCTCTTCCGGCGTCCTGCCGATCGAGCACCCTCCAAAATCCCACAGCTCGTCGTCGCACCCTCGCCCGACCGTCTCGCCTCGATTGCTGCCTATATAAACAGTCCCAACAAGACATGACCGTGGCCCCTCTCGACATCGAAGACACCAGTGACTGGCTTGGATGCCCGACTGAACCTGAAGCCTGCCGCCATTACCTGAGCAAGCTGGAGAATGAAATGCAGGAACTGACACTGCAATTACGCCAGGCCCGGGGCGGATCGAAGTACGAAGATCTATTCCGAAGTGATCGATTTCCTCGAACGACTCGACAAGCTTCCAGATCGCTCATTGGTGGCGCGGCGCAATAAGGAAACATTGTAATCGTAGGTCGATATCAACGGCATTGGCCCCTCGTTCCGAGCCATCTCAAGCCATTGCCTTGTTCGCTCAACGTCAAAGAATTCGTTCTTGAACTTCATCTTCGCGACAAGGTTCGCTGAGACCCTGAAGTGTCCACATCCGGCCGAGCATTTGACCTCGGACCAGCATCCTGTCGCGTGAACAATTTTAGCCGCAGCCTGGCAAATCAAGCATTGCATGTCCGATCTCCATTTCGATGACTTACCTACTGTAGCCGAACATCGGCCAAGGCTCTCCCCATTCTCACTGGAACAGTTTTAACTGGTGATCAGACAGGCTGGACTCCTGCAGATTGGGTTACGCAGAAGGTGCGAAACTTTCCCCGTCTTCGCACTTCGGTGCGCGCAAGTTCTCGAAAAAAGACGGCTCGCCGTCAGCAACCGACTGTTGGTCGGTCTGGCGGTCGCAGGAATACTAACCTTTTAAGGTAAGGCCTGAATTTGTCGTGGTGGACCGGTCTCCGAGTTGCTCCCGGCCCACCGCAGTACTCGAGAGGAGGTATGAAAAATGGCCAATTTCGAGAAGAAAATGCCGGTGCAGACCGACGATGAAAAAACCAATCAGCAACCGACGGCTACATCAGACCCTTGGCGTCCTCTGGAAAAACTGCGCCAGCAGGTCGATCACCTGTTCGAAGACTTCAATCGTGGCTCGGGTCTAACGCCTTTCCGGCGAGGACTGTTCGATGTCGAACCGTTCTGGAGTCGGGAATTTATCGGGCGCAGCCTGCCTGCGGTGGACATTACCGAGAAAGATGAAAGCTTCGAAATCACCGCCGAATTGCCAGGCATGGATCAGGAGAATATCGACATCCAATTGTCCAACGGCAATTTGATCATCAAGGGTGAAAAGAAAGAGGACAAGGAAGAAAAAAGAAAAGGCTATCACGTGTCAGAGCGTCATTATGGCGCCTTCGAGCGGGCGTTCAGCCTGCCAAAAGGTGTCGATACCGACAAGATCGAAGCAAATTTCAGCAAAGGCGTGCTGAGTATTTCACTGCCGAAAAAACCCGAAGCCATGAAAGCGGACAAAAAGGTGCAAATCAAATCCAGCTGAATCCAAGACAGCCCTTCACGCCAGAAAAGCCCTTTGTCGGGAAGCCGGCACGGGGCTTTTTTGGCGTAGTCTAAAAGTAACCGGGCGGGCGCGGTTAATGCCAGGCGGCGCGGCTCGTTTTGAACGACCTGCGTTCTCATGCTGATGCTGAGCCAAGGCCATGAAAAAGAATGACCAGTGGAATCTGTCCTACTTCGCGATCGTTTTTATCGTGCTGAGTCTCATGCAGATATTCTTTGGCGAGCGCCAGACGGTGCAGCCCCTCCCGTACAGCCAGTTTCTGCAATTGTTGAACGAGCAGAAAGTCAGTGATTTGCAGGTCGATAAGGACCAGATCAGCGGCAAGTTGCAAGAGCCCATCAACGGACACGATCGATTCTCCACCGTGCGGGTCGATCCGGCGCTGGCGACAGAACTCTCTCAATCGGGCGCCAGTTTTACCGGAGTTACCGAAAACACTTTTATGAACAGCCTGTTGGGCTGGCTATTGCCGTTTGTCCTGATTATGGTCTTCTGGAATTTCCTGTTTCGCAGGATGGCGGACAAACAAGGCCTTGGCGGTTTGATGAATGTCGGCAAATCCCGGGCCAGGGTGTTTGTCGAACGCGACACCGGAGTGACCTTCGCCGATGTCGCCGGCATCGACGAAGCCAAGGCCGAGCTGGTGGAAATCGTCTCGTTTCTCAAAGACAAGCAACGATACGCACGCTTGGGTGCGCACATTCCCAAGGGCACCTTGCTGGTCGGCCCGCCCGGCACCGGCAAGACGCTGGTGGCCAAAGCCATCGCCGGTGAAGCCGGTGTGCCGTTTTTCTCGATCTCCGGCTCCGAGTTCGTCGAGATGTTCGTCGGGGTCGGTGCAGCACGGGTCCGCGACCTCTTCGAACAGGCACGGCAGGCAGCACCCTGCATCATCTTCATCGATGAACTCGATGCGCTGGGCAAGATGCGCGGCGTCGGAACGTTGGGCGGCAATGACGAAAAAGAACAGACCCTCAACCAGTTACTGGCCGAGCTGGATGGCTTCGATCCCCGCGAGGGCGTGGTGTTGCTGGCCGCGACCAACCGCCCGGAGGTCCTTGACCCGGCGTTGTTGCGGGCCGGGCGCTTTGATCGGCAGATTCTGATCGACCGCCCCGACCGCAAAGGTCGGGAAGCAATCCTCAGCGTTCATCTCAAGAAAGTCACCGTGGAGCCAGGGCTTGATGGCGCACGTATCGCCGAGATCACCACCGGTTTCACCGGCGCCGACCTGGCCAATCTGGTTAACGAAGCGGCCATCGTCGCCACCCGACGCGGCGCCGAGGCGGTCGGTCTGAATGATTTCACCGCAGCGGTAGAGCGCCTCATCGCGGGGCTCGAGCGCAAGAGCAGCCTGCTCGATCCTGACGAGCGTCGGGTGGTGGCCTATCACGAGATGGGGCATGCCCTGGCCGCCAGCACGCTGCCGGCGATGGACCCGGTGCATAAAGTGTCGATCGTGCCCCGCGCCATCGGCTCGCTCGGCTATACCCTGCAACGACCGACCGAGGATCACTTCCTGATCAGTTGCCAGACGCTCAAGGACCGGATTGTCGTGCTAATGGCCGGGCGTGCCGCCGAAGACCTGATCTATGGCCAGATCTCCACCGGTGCCGCCGATGATCTTGTCCGCGCGACCGATATCGCCCGGCAACTGATCACCCGGTTCGGCATGAGCGCCGAACTCGGACAATCGGTGCTGGAGCGGCAAAACGCAACGTACCTGGGAGACCGCATGGCCACGGTGGGCGAGAAGGATTACTCGGAGCAGACCGCCCGCGAAATCGACCTGGGTATCCGCGCCCTGCTCGATGAAGCCTACCAACGGGCCAAGGCATTGCTGGAGAGTCGTCGGACCGACCTGGATGAGGGGGCCCGCCTGTTGCTGGAAAAGGAAACCCTCACACCGGAGGAATTCCCGCCTCTGCTACCCGCTGCAGCAAAGCGCGACGAGCCTGATTGAGGCGATAGCGGCGCTGATAGCGCATTCGGTGTTTTTTTCAACGGTGTCTGCCAACAACGCTAGGCTTACAAACAATGTGGTGATGGTCGCCATTTTGCAGGGAGCGCAAAAATGGAAATTATTAACCGTCGGCAAATCCTCTCTCTCAAGTTGGCCCAGGGAGGAATGCCGCAATGACGCTTTCCAATCATTACAAATGGACGGCCTTGGGCGCCATTGCGCTGACCCTTTTCAGCGTACTTGTATTTTTGCTGATCAAATCCTATTCCTATGACACATCGACCTACTTCGAGTCGCGCGACTTCGTTCGCCAACTCAAGCAGTTCGATGCCAATTGGAACGTGAAAATTCTTAGAGCAAAAATCGGTATAAACAACAATCTGCTTCTGGTGCCACATCCTGAAGCAGAGCAACGATGGCAGCATCTCGATGACCTTAACGCTGCCGGCCCGCTTTCGACACTTTGGCAATCCCGGCGCCAGGGTTATCTGGATGCGGTGGAAAACAAAACCCGATTGGTCGAGCAATTCAAACAGCACAACACGGCATTGCGAACCTCACTGGATGCCCTGCCTGAACAAGAAAATGACATTCAGGCATTACTGGACAATAACAACAATCAGGATTTAACCACCGCCTCAAACGTATTCAATCTCATGCTGGCAACCGTCGAGTACGCCCTCTATGTATCCCATGACAAAGCCGACGAGATCGCCCATCAACTGAACAAGCTCAACGAACACATCGATCAAATGCCATTGGATCGGCGCCAGCCTTTTACTGCATTTGTCGAGCATGTAAACGCCATCGTTCGAGAGCAGCCCATTGTCAATGACCTGCTTGATCGCATCAGTGTGATTCCGGTCGCACAGCAACTGGACAGCCTCAACGAATTATTGAACGAGACACAACGGCGCACTGGCGCAACAGACCACCAATATCACCTTTATCTCGGAATATGCGCCGGCATCATGGCGTTGCTGTTGTTGTACCTGGCGGCCCGGCTGGTTCGCAGTTATGCCGTGATCAACAAGATGAACAACGAGTTACAGACGGCAAACGAGCGGTTGGAGCAACGCGTCGAGGAACGCACCCGCGAGTTGATCGAAGCCGAGCGCGAACTGGTCGATGCCGCGCGAATGGCCGGCATGGCAGAGATCGCAACCAATGTGTTGCATAACGTCGGCAATGTGCTGAACAGCGTTAATGTCTCGGCAGATTTGATCACGCGCAAATTAGCGGTCAGCAAAACCCTGGGCCTGGGTAAAGCGGTAAACATGATGAACGAGCATGCCGAAGACCTGGGGCAGTTCATGACCTTCGATGAAAAAGGCAAACTGCTGCGCGGTTACCTCAATCAACTGGTCGATTCCATTGCGGCTGAGCAATCGAGCATCGTTGAGGAACTGTCACAACTCAGCAAAAGCATCGATCACATCAAGGACATCGTTTCCACTCAGCAGGCTTATGCCGGCGCCGCCAGGCTGGTCGAGCCGTTGAACGTCGTCGATCTGTTCGAGGATGCGTTACGCATGAATTCCGGTGCGCTGAGTCGCCACCATGTCGTCGTCACCAAGGACTACCAGGACACGCCGACGATCATCGGCGACAAACACCGACTGCTGTTGATCCTGATCAACCTGATCAGCAATGCCAAATATGCAATGTCCAAGGTCAGCGATCATCAGCGCCATATGACGCTGGGCGTCAAGATTGTCGATAACGCAACACTGCGCCTCAGCGTAGAAGATCAGGGCGAAGGGATCGCTGCCGAGAACATCACCCGCATCTTTAATCACGGTTTCACCACGCGCAAGGAAGGCCACGGTTTTGGCCTGCACAGTTGTGCACTCGCAGCGGTAGAGATGAACGGGCATCTTTGCGTGCATAGCGACGGACCAGGCCACGGAGCGGTTTTTACGCTGGAGATTCCGCTGGAGACGGCGCATGCATTGCCGACCGCCGGAATGCCAGTCAGTTAAGCGCAGTACTTGTGGGAGCGGGCTTGCTCGCGAAGAGGGTGTGTCAGCCGACATCAATGTTGCCTGATACACCGCCTTCGCGAGCAAGCCCGCTCCCACAGGGATTAAGCGTCTGAAAGACGAAGGCCAGGGTCAGCATGCCAACGGCCGTGATTGCCCAGCCGATCAATATCGCGCCAGCATCGGCTTTCTCGGCCATATTCTGCGGCAAGGAAAAGATCCCACCGCCAATCATCGACCCCACCACTAAGGCAATCAGCGCATTCAAACGAAGTTTTTGCGTCGGCTGGGACATTTTTTGCGCCTCACTTCAATTCATAGTCGATATTAACCGACCAACAAAGCGTAATAGCGGTTACCCATTAACACCAGGCAGTGTCTTTTTTATAACTTATCGCGATGAAAACGAGTGACAACATAGTAATTTCATCCTTAATTGTTAACACTTAATCTGCCTCTCCCAAAACATAAAATTAAATTTGCCAAAACCCTGAAACCAACTAGCGTCAAGTCACCAATTATTTTTTTCTGCCTGATTTAAAACGCTTATAGCAACAACATCGAGCACAGCCTTACAACCATAAGTCTTTAAATAACAACAAACTATGAGAATGCATTACACCCACGTAAACATTGGCTAACAAAACTAAGTGTTGTCTCTCCCTCGAAATGGAGTCATGCAATGTCTGAATCCCCCGGAAAACTGAAACTCGGCGCTCTGGTTGCTTTGGTCGTCGGCTCAATGATCGGTGGCGGGATCTTTTCCCTGCCGCAGAACATGGCCGCCAGTGCTGACGTCGGCGCCGTTCTGATCGGTTGGGCCATTACGGCCGTCGGCATGCTGACCCTGGCCTTTGTCTTCCAGACCCTGGCCAACCGCAAGCCGGATCTGGACGGCGGTGTTTACGCCTACGCCAAGGCGGGTTTCGGCGACTACATGGGTTTCTCGTCTGCCTGGGGATACTGGATCAGTGCCTGGCTGGGAAACGTCGGCTACTTTGTTTTGCTGTTCAGCACCCTCGGTTACTTCTTCCCGATCTTCGGTGAAGGCAACACGGTGGCGGCGATAATCGGTGCGTCGGTGCTGCTCTGGGCCGTGCACTTCCTCGTGCTGCGCGGGATCAAGGAAGCCGCATTCATCAACCTGGTCACCACGGTCGCCAAGGTCGTACCGCTGCTACTGTTTGTGCTGATCGCGATTTTCGCCTTCAAACTGAACATCTTCACCGCCGACATCTGGGGATTGAAAAACCCGGACCTGGGCAGTGTGATGAATCAGGTGCGCAAAATGATGCTGGTCACCGTCTGGGTGTTCATCGGTATCGAAGGCGCGAGCATCTTCTCGGCCCGGGCGGAAACACGCAGCGACGTCGGTAAAGCCACCGTGATCGGTTTCATCACTGTGCTGCTGTTTCTGGTGCTGGTGAACGTGCTGTCGCTGGGCATCATGACCCAGCCGGAACTGGCCAAACTGCAGAACCCGTCGATGGCCGCGGTGCTGGAACATGTGGTCGGGCCGTGGGGGGCAGTGCTGATCAGCGTCGGTCTGATCATCTCCTTGCTGGGGGCCCTGCTGTCCTGGGTGCTGCTGTGTGCGGAAATCATGTTCGCTGCCGCCAGGGACCACACCATGCCGGCGTTTTTGCGCAAGGAAAATGCCAACCAGGTGCCAGTCAATGCCTTGTGGCTGACCAACGCGATGGTGCAGCTGTTCCTGATCATCACCCTGTTCTCGGCCAGCACTTACCTGTCGCTGATCTACCTCGCCACCTCGATGATTCTGGTGCCGTATCTGTGGTCCGCGGCTTATGCCTTTCTGCTGGCAGTGCGCGGCGAAACCTATGAAAAAGCCGTGGCAGAACGCAAGAAAGACCTGTTCATCGGCGCCGTTGCATTGATTTACGCGGTTTGGCTGATCTATGCCGGCGGCGTCAAATATTTGCTGCTCTCCGCCCTGCTCTATGCCCCCGGCGCGATTCTTTTTGCCAAGGCTAAACTTGAAGTCAATAAACCGGTTTTCACCAACGTCGAGAAGTTGATTTTCGCAGCAGTCGTCGTGGGTGCCCTGGTCGCAGCCTACGGACTGTATGACGGCTTCCTGACCCTGTAACACCTGAGTGTTTTGTCATCTGGAGGATCACTGTAATGACCACCGAAAAAGTTAAGTACGGCGTCCATTCCGAAGCCGGCAAACTGCGTAAAGTCATGGTTTGCTCTCCAGGCCTGGCTCACCAGCGGCTGACCCCGAACAACTGTGACGAACTGCTGTTCGACGATGTGTTGTGGGTCGCCCAAGCCAAGCGCGACCATTTCGACTTCGTCACCAAAATGCGCGAGCGCAACGTCGACGTGCTGGAAATGCACAACCTGCTGACCGATATCGTCGCCATCCCGGAAGCGTTGGACTGGATTCTGGAACGCAAGATCACCGCCGACTCGGTTGGGTTGGGATTGATCAACGAAACCGGTTCCTGGCTGCGCAGCCTCGAGCCGCGCAAGATTGCCGAGTTCCTGATTGGCGGGGTGTCTGCTGACGACCTGCCGGACAGCTTCGGCGGCAAGACCATCCAGATGTTCCGCGATTTTCTCGGGCACTCCAGCTTCATCCTCCCGCCGCTGCCCAACACCCAGTTCACCCGCGATACCACGTGCTGGATTTACGGCGGTGTGACGCTGAACCCGATGTACTGGCCGGCCCGCCGTCAGGAAACCCTGCTGACGACGGCCATCTACAAGTTCCATCCGCAGTTCACCAACGCCGACTTCCAGATATGGTATGGCGATCCGGACAAGGAGCACGGCAGTTCCACCCTGGAAGGGGGTGACGTCATGCCGATTGGTAACGGGGTGGTTTTGATCGGTATGGGCGAACGCTCGTCTCGTCAGGCTATCGGCCAACTGGCAGTCAATTTGTTCAAGAACAAAGCCGTCGAGAAAGTGATTGTCGCCGGCCTGCCGAAATCCCGTGCGGCGATGCACCTGGACACGGTGTTCAGTTTCTGCGACCGCGATGTGGTGACCATCTTCCCGGAAGTGGTGAACCAGATTGTGGCCTTCACCCTTCGCCCTGACGAAAGCAAACCGGGGAACATCGACATCCGTCGCGAAGAGACCAACTTCCTCGACACCGTGGCCAAAGCCCTTAACCTCAAAGCATTGCGCGTGGTGGAAACCGGCGGCAACAGCTTCGCCGCCGAACGCGAGCAGTGGGATGACGGCAACAACGTGGTGGCCGTGGAACCAGGCGTGGTCATCGGTTATGACCGCAACACCTACACCAACACCCTGCTGCGCAAGGCCGGTGTGGAAGTCATCACCATCAGCGCCGGCGAATTGGGCCGCGGCCGTGGCGGCGGCCACTGCATGACGTGCCCGATCATTCGTGACCCTATCGACTATTAAAATGGCCCACCTCGACTCGCGCTGCCTTCTACACCAAGGCATGCGCGGCCAAGGGGATAACCGACACCTAAGGAGATCCAAAATGGCTTTCAACATGCGCAACCGCAGCCTGCTCTCGCTGATGCACCATACGACTCGCGAGTTGCACTATTTGCTGGACCTTTCCCGCGACCTCAAACGCGCCAAGTACACCGGCACCGAGCGTCCGCACCTGCAAGGCAAGAACATTGCACTGATCTTCGAGAAAACCTCGACGCGCACCCGTTGTGCCTTCGAAGTCGCGGCCCATGATCAGGGTGCCCACGTCACCTACATCGACCCCGTGTCGTCGCAGATCGGCCACAAGGAAAGCATGAAAGACACCGCCCGCGTGCTGGGGCGTATGTTCGATGCCATCGAGTACCGTGGCTTTGAACAGGAAATCGTCGAGGAGTTGGCCAAGTTTGCCGGCGTGCCGGTGTTCAACGGCCTGACCGCTGAATTCCACCCGACCCAAATGATCGCCGACACCCTGACCATGCGCGAACACAGCGACAAACCGCTGCACGACATCAGCTACGCTTACCTCGGTGACGCCCGCTACAACATGGGCAACTCGCTGCTGATGATCGGCGCCAAACTCGGCATGGACGTGCGAATCGGCGCGCCGAAAGCCCTGTGGCCACACGCTGACTTCATTGCCCAGTGCAAAGCCTTCGCCAAAGAAAGCGGCGCGCGCATTACCATCACCGAAGACCCGAAAGAAGCGGTCAAGGGCGTGGACTTCATCCACACCGACATTTGGGTGTCGATGGGTGAGCCAGTGGAGGCATGGGACGAACGCATCGAGCAACTGTTGCCGTACCAGGTCAACGCCGAGATGATGAAGGCCGCCGGCAACCCGCGCGTGAAATTCATGCATTGTTTGCCGGCGTTCCACAACAGCGAAACCAAGGTCGGCAAGGACATCGCCGCGCGCTATCCGCACCTGGCCAATGGCGTCGAGGTGACCGAAGAAGTCTTCGAATCGCCGGCCAACATCGCCTTCGAGCAAGCGGAAAATCGCATGCACACTATTAAGGCGATCCTGGTGTCGGCGTTGGCGGATATCTAAGGACCCATGCGGCTCCTCCTGCAGGAATACAAACCTTGTGGGAGCGAGCCTGCTCGCGAAGACGGACTTACATTCACCATTAATGTCGACTGATACACCGCTTTCGCGAGCAGGCTCGCTCCCACATTGACCGGGTTTCGACAGGGAGACCGAGTCACCTCATTTAGAAGGACTGCATTATGCGTATCGTCGTTGCTCTGGGCGGTAACGCCCTGCTCCGCCGTGGTGAGCCCATGACCGCGGATAACCAGCGCGCCAACATCCGCGTCGCCACCGAACAGATCGCCAAGATTTATGCCGGCAATGAACTGGTCATCGCCCACGGTAATGGCCCGCAAGTGGGCCTGTTGTCGCTGCAAGCCGCCGCCTACACCTCGGTTTCGCCGTACCCGCTGGACGTACTCGGCGCCGAAACCGAAGGCATGATCGGCTACATCATTGAACAGGAACTGGGCAATCTGCTGGACTTCGAAGTGCCCTTCGCCACCCTGCTCACTCAAGTCGAAGTCGATGCCAATGACCCGGCCTTCCAGAACCCCACCAAACCCATCGGCCCGGTCTACGCTAAAGCAGAGGCAGAAAAACTCGCGGCAGAGAAAGGCTGGGCGATTGCCCCGGATGGTGACAAGTTCCGCCGCGTAGTCGCCAGCCCGAGACCGAAACGCATCTTCGAAATACGCCCGATCAAATGGCTGCTGGAAAAAGGCAGCATCGTGATTTGCGCCGGCGGTGGCGGCATCCCGACGATGTACGGCGCCAGCGGCAAACTGCAGGGCGTGGAAGCGGTGATCGATAAAGACCTGTGCTCGGCGCTGCTGGCCGAACAGCTGGAAAGCGATCTGTTGGTGATCGCCACCGACGTCAACGCCGCCTACATCGACTTCGGCAAACCGACCCAAAAGGCCATCGCTCAGGCACACCCCGACGAAATGGAAAAACTCGGCTTCGCAGCAGGCTCCATGGGACCGAAGGTTCAGGCCGCCTGCGAGTTCGCCCGCCATACCGGAAAAGTCGCGGTGATCGGCTCACTCTCGGACATCGAGGCCATCGTTCAGGGCACGGCCGGCACCCGCATCAGCACAGCGAAACCTGGCATTAGCTACCAATAAAAGAACTCCGGGGACGGCCTGAAACCCGCCCTGATTCAATGCCTTTTTGAAGGAGAGACAACAATGGCTACCTTTGAGCCCGGTCATCTGCACATCGAGCGCCACGCGCTGAACAAGGACGATGTCAGTTACAACATATGCATCGACTATGAAGTCCACCAGGATCCCAAGGAAGGTAAAGGCATGCTGTTCACGATGCACGGCAGTATCCAGGGCCGGGAGATGGAAGAAAAATTCTTCCTGCCCAAGGACCAGGCCTACAACTTTGGTCGCAACGTCACGCAAATTGCAGAGAAGTACGGCATACCCAAGATGTACAGCGCCATCGGTTCAATGCATAAAAACTACGACTTGATGTTCGAAGATGTCAGGGTGCAGCTGGATATGAAGTCGGGGGACACGGTCAAACCCGAGCATCTGGAATAACCTGACTTTTCTGCGTTTTAAGCGCCGAGTCAGAAGGGCAATGATGCCATTGCCGTAGCATCAACCTGGACAAGCAGGTCATCGATGTATCAGAACTTAGCCCTGCTTGCCGCTTTCCTCCTGACCTACAGCCTATTTGCGGGGCGTTTCGAGTCACGTCTGCTCAATGGTCCGCTCATGTTCATGCTTGCCGGTCTGATTCTCGGCCCGGCGTTTCTGGGGATTCTCCAACCCCGGATTGACAAGGACGGCCTCAAGATCCTCGCAGAACTGACATTGGCGATTGTTCTCTTCAGCGATGCAGCCAACGCCGACCTCAAGGTTCTAAGAGCGCACGAAGGAGTGCCGCTGCGCTTGTTGATGATAGGGCTGCCACTGACCATGCTAAGTGGTTGGTTGGTCGGCATTTGGCTGTTCCCGCAGGTGCCCCTGGTGGAATTGGCAATACTGGCGACCCTTCTGGCGCCCACCGATGCTGCGCTGGGTAAGGCCGTTGTGAGCAATCCCAAGGTTTCGGCGTCCGTGCGTGAAGGGTTAAACGTGGAGAGCGGTTTGAATGATGGCATCTGCGTTCCAGTACTGTTGATGTTCCTGGCCCTGCTGGTCGAACAGCAGACGCAGTCACCCCTCTCGCTGGCCGTGGAGTTGATTGTCGAGGAGTTGGGCATCGGTGCAGTCATCGGTATCGCCCTTACGCTTATCGCCTGGCTGTTGCAGCGTCACTCCGAAAAACACCATTGGCAAACTCCCATGTGGTCACAACTGACACTGCCCGGGTTAGCCATTCTTTGCTTCGCCACAGCGCAAGCATTAGGCGGTAGCGGGTTTATCGCCGCGTTCGTCGGCGGGTTGTTCGCAAGCTATTTGTTTACCGAGCAAAAACATCACCTGCTTAAGGCCAGCGAAGAATTCGCCAGCCTGTTATCGGTCATTACCTGGGTCGTATTTGGCGCGCTGGTCATCCCTCGGGCCTGGAGCAGTCTTACCCTGAACATCTGGCTCTACGCAGTGCTCAGTCTGACCGTGATTCGCATACTGCCTGTGCTCATCAGCCTGGCAGGGACTCGTTTCGATTTCGAAACCCGCCTGTTCATCGGTTGGTTTGGCCCGCGAGGTCTGGCAAGTATCGTCTTTGCCGTGATGATATTGGACTTCCCTCTACAAGCCAGTCGTACCTTGGTGGCTACCGCTGTCTGTACCGTTTTACTCAGCGTGCTACTACATGGTTTGAGTGCCAATCCATGGGTTGCTCGGCTGGCTCGTCGTGATCATTGATTTCAGTGAAATTTTCCTCGGTTTATTAGTTCGCATTGTGAAGACATAGTGGCTACGCTTTTGTTCGAGTGACCTTTATGGAGTATGGGCATGGGCGCAAACATGAACGTTGTCAGACAGCTCGTCGGTTTGCCCATCGCCATTATGGTAGGGGTCTTAAGCCTGGTTGCAGGTTGCGGCAAAGAGCCCACTACGCTTGCCCGTCAAGCCCCCGATGTAACGGTCATGACGGTCACCGCGCGCAACACCCCGGTGACGTTCGAATTCGTTGCCCAAACACAGAGTTCCCGAGAGGTGGAGATCCGCGCCCGGGTTGCCGGCTTCCTGGAAAAGCGGCTGTACACCGAAGGCGATTTGGTGAAAAGCGGGCAAACGCTGTTCCAGATGGACCGTAAACCTTTTGAAGCCTCGTTGCTGTCGGCGCAGGGCCAATTGGCTCAACAACAGGCACGCTGGGAAGTGGCCAAGGCCACACTGGCCCGTGTCCGTCCCTTGGCGGCGCAGAATGCGGTCAGCAAGATGGATCTGGACAATGCGGTCGGCGATGAGCGTCAGACCCGGGCCGCCGTGCTTGCCGCCGAGGGCACGGTTCGAACCGAGCAGTTGAACCTCAGTTACACCACCATCGCCTCTCCCCTCACCGGCCTTTCAAGCTTTGCCAAAAAGCAGGAAGGCAGTTACGTCACACCAGGTGAGTCCGGGCTGCTGACCACCGTCTCACAGATGGACCCGATCTACGTCAACTTCAGTCTTTCGGAAAACGAGACGCTCAAGTACCGCGACGAGATTGCCTCCGGGCACCTCATATTCCCTTTGCGCAGTGAGTTTGTCGTTGAAGTGGTGCTGGCCGACGGGTCAGTGGTACCTGACCGTGGTCGCCTGAATTTTGCCGCACCCTCTTATAGCCAGGACACTGGCACCTTTCTGGTCCGCGCCGTGGTGGCCAACCCCAACGGCCAACTGCGTCCCGGCCAATTCGTACGGGCGCGGGCAATCGGAGCTTCCAGGCCGAACGCCATTGTGGTGCCGCAAAAGGCAGTTCTGGAGGGTTCCAAGAGCCACTTCGTCTGGGTGATCAATGCAGAGGGCAAGCCCGAACAACGCGTTGTCGAAGTGGGTGACTGGCATGGCGATGACTGGTTCATTACCCAAGGCTTGCAAGCGGGCGAACGCATAGTGGTCGACGGAGCGATCAGAGTGACGCCCGGAGGGCCGCTGAATATCATCGCCCCCGCTCCCCCCGCGCAGGCAGGCGAGACAACGGCGAAACCGACAGCTGCCAAATCGGCGCAAGACACTGGGCGCAGCCCATGAGCATTTCACACTATTGCATTGATCGCCCCATCTTCGCGTCGGTGATCTCGATCATCATCACCTTGGCTGGCGCAGTGGCGATGGCTAAATTGCCGGTCGCCCAGTACCCGGATATTACGCCACCGCAAATTACGGTTTCAGCAACCTACCCGGGGGCCGATGCACAGGTCGTGGCCAATAACGTGGCAGCGCCAATCGAGCAGCAGGTCAACGGCGCCGACAACATGATCTACATGAACTCGTCGAGCTCCGCGACGGGCAACATGACCCTCAACGTCTTCTTCGAGATTGGCACCGACCCTTCTCTTGCCCAGGTGGACGTGCAAAACCGGGTCAATCTGGCCCTGCCGCAATTGCCCTCCGCGGTTCAGAGCCAGGGTATTCAGGTACAGAAAAAATCCTCGGCGTTCATGATGGTTCTTGCCGTGTATTCTGCCGGCGACCGCTATGACAGCACCTATGTCGCCAACTACGCCAACCTCTACATTCTGGATGCGATCAAGCGTATTCCGGGCGCCAACCAAGCCAGTATTTTTGGCACACCGGACTACGCCATGCGGATCTGGCTCAAACCCGATCGAATGGCCCAGTTGGGGATTACTGCCGCTGACGTGCAGAAAGCGGTCACCAACCAGAACCAGCAATTCGCCGTAGGCCGTGTGGGTCAATCCCCGACGGGCCAGGCCGTGGAACAGTCTTTTGCCGTGACCACCAAGGGACGCCTGACTGAACCTGCGGAGTTCGAGAACATCATCTTGCGCGCGAGCAATGACGGGGCTGCCATTGTTCGTCTGAAGGACATTGGTCGAGCCGAGCTCGGGCAAAAAGACTACTCCCTGCGCAGCACCTATCAGGGACGTCCCGCCACATTGATCGCGGTGTACCAACAACCGGGGGCAAACGCGCTGGACGTCTCGGCGGCCGTGACGTCAACCCTGGCGCAAATGAAGACGACCTTTCCCGAAGGGATCGAATACAAAATCGTGATGGACACCACCGCGTTTACCCGCGCGTCGATTTCCGAGGTGATACACACCTTTTTCGAAGCGTTGGTGTTGGTGGTCGTGGTGGTTTTCATCTTCCTGCAGAGCCTGCGCGCCACACTGATCCCGGTGCTCGCCGTGCCGGTGTCGATTGTTGGCACCTTTATCGGCATGTCGGCCCTTGGGTTTTCGGTGAACATGCTGACGCTGTTTGGCATGGTGCTGGCCATCGGCATCGTGGTGGACGACGCCATCGTGGTGATTGAAAACGTCGAACGCAATATGCACGTGCACAAGATGAACCCCAAGGAGGCGGCCAAACGCGCCATGGATGAAGTGGCCGGTCCCGTGGTGGCCATCGTGCTGGTGCTGTGCGCGGTGTTCATCCCGGTGGCATTCATGGGGGGAATCACCGGCCAACTCTACAAACAGTTTGCGATTACCATCGCCATCTCCGTGGTGATCTCCGGCCTCGTGGCCTTGACACTTTCGCCGGCCTTGGCGGCCCTGCTGCTCAAGCCCCAACACGGCGAAAAAAACGCTTTTTTCCGCTGGTTCGAGCGCAGCTTCGAACGCATGACCGAGGGCTACTCACGCTCGGTGGCGTTTATGATCAAGCGCTTTGTCCTGGCGTTGTTACTCTTTGCCGGCATGATCGCTCTGATTCCGGTGATGGCGCAGCGCATTCCCAGTGCCTTCCTGCCACCGGAAGACCAGGGTTATCTGCTGGGGGCCGTGATCATGCCCGATGCCGCGAGTCTGGATCGCACCGGCGAGGTGGGCAAAGTAGCCAGTGACTTCTTCATGAACGATGAGGCCGTCGAGGGCGTCGCCATCGTTAACGGCTACAGCCTGCTCGACGGCCAGAACAAGAACAATGCCGGCGCCTTTTTCGTCGGGTTCAAGGATTTCGAGGAGCGCTACAAGGACTCGGAAACAATCAAGGCACAAAGTGCCCCTGCGGTGATTCAGAAAGCTGCCCGCGCCTTTTCCACGGTACAGGGCGGGATCATTCTTCCGGTCAATCCGCCATCCATTCCCGGCCTGGGCACTACAGGCGGCATGGAGGTATGGGTTCAAAGCAAGGGGGACGCCACCGTCGACCAATTGGCTGAGATGGTCGGCACCCTTGTCGCAAAAGCCAAACAGCGCCCGGAACTCGGCGCGATCACCTCCACCTTCAACGTGTTTTCCCGGCAACTGCTGGTCGACGTAGACCGAGAAAAGGCAGAGACGCTGGGGGTACCGGTGGAAGACGTCTACAGCACCATGCAAACCATGTTCGGCTCTCTCTATGTGTCTCAATTCAATAAATTCAGCCGCCTGTGGCAGGTGATTCTGCAGGCTGAACCGAGCTATCGGCTCAAGGCCGAAGACTTGCAGCAGATTTTCGTGCGCAGCAAAAACCTTGGGATGGTGCCGCTCAAGGCCCTGCTGACCACCCGCTACGTCACCGGTCCCGACCTGCTGACCCGTTTCAACAACTTCCCGGCGGTCAAACTCACTGCCAACGCGGCACCCGGCTACAGTTCCGGCCAAGCGCTCAAGGCCCTGGAAGAAATCAGCGCTGAAATCATGACCAACGACTACGCCCTGGCCTTGAGTGGCGAAGCCTTCGAGGAGAAAAAAAGCGGGGGAGCCTCCTCTCAGGTGTTCATCTTCGGCCTGATCATGGTGTTCCTGATCCTGGCGGCTCAGTACGAGAAATGGTCCCTGCCCGTCGGCGTATTGCTGGCGGTGCCCTTCGCATTGTTCGGTGCACTGCTTGCCGTTCTGATCCGGGGGTTAAGCAATGACGTTTACTTCCAGATCGGCTTGACCATGCTGGTGGCCCTGGCCGCCAAGAACGCCATCCTTATTTTCGAGTTCGCGGTACTGAACCGGGAAAACGGCATGTCCGCCTATGATGCTGCAATGACTGCCGCCAAGGAGCGCTTGCGGCCTATCGTGATGACGTCCCTGGCGTTCATTTTGGGTTGCGTTCCGCTGGCCATTGCCGTCGGGGCCTCCGAAAACAGTCGACACTCCATCGGTACAGGTGTGATCGGCGGGATGCTGGCGGCGACCGTCATCGCCATCTTCTTTATCCCTCTCTTCTACTACCTCGTTGAACGTTTGACTGAGAAAAAAGGCGCGGTCAAACAGACAACCCCGCCGCCTTCGTTAACGTCGCCCGGGGAGATTCCCGGCGGCGCCCCCCTGCACAGACATGAGGGGGATTGAGATGCGCACACGCCATCTCCCGTTGTTGATTTGCCTGGGCCTGACGGGCTGTATGCTCGGCCCGGATTATCAGCGCCCTGCCACAGACAGCCCTGCTGCCTATCGCTATGCGGAGCAGGAGGCCAACAATCTGTCCAACACCCTGTGGTGGGAACAGTTCAAGGATCCGGTCCTGAATGACTTGATCCGCAGTGCGCTGGTCGAGAATAAAGACATCAAGATTGCCGCCGCCCGGGTCGAGGAATTCCAGGGCCGTTACGGTGTGGTGCGCTCGCAGATGTTTCCGCAAATCGGCGCCGCCGCGCAAGGCAGTCGCGCCAGGGCACCGCGCGACAACGGCCCGGTACCATTGGATTCCAGCGTCGACCCGATTTACAAAAACTACCAGACGACCCTCAATGTGAGCTGGGAGTTGGACGTCTGGGGTCGTTTACGGCGGCTCAATGAGTCGGCGCGGGCTGACTTGCTGGCCTCGGAGGAAGGTCGGCGTTCGGTCATTCTGAGCCTGGTATCGTCGGTGGCATCCAGCTACATAGCGCTACGCGATCTTGACCGGCAGCTGGAAATCGCCCGCACCACCGCCAAGGCCCGTGGCGACTCCTACGGAATTTTTAAACTGCGCTTTGGCGCCGGCACCATTTCCGAAATGGAACTGGCGCAAAACCTCTCCGAATTCCAGCGCACCCAAGCGTCTGTATCGCTACTCGAATACCAGGTGGCGCAACAGGAAAACAATTTGGCGGTGCTGCTTGGACGCAATCCGGGCCCCATCATCAGAGGCCGTGATCTGACGCAACTGACCTTGCCATCGGTCCCCGCCGGGTTGCCTTCGGACTTGCTGGAGCGACGCCCCGATCTACGTCAGGCCGAACTGGACCTGATCTCCGCCAATGCCCGTATCGGTGCCGCCAAGGCGCTGTACTTCCCGACGATATCCCTGACCGGGCTGTTGGGCTCAGTCAGTAACCAACTCTCGGGTTTGTTCACCGGGCCGGCCGCCACCTGGTCCTATGGTGTCGGCGCGAGCATGCCCATTTTCACCGCTGGCGGGATCGCCGGTCAGGTCCAACAGACCGAGGCCTTTCAACAACAAACCTTGCTGGTCTATCAGCAGTCGATTCAATCAGCCTTCAGGGATGTTGAAAACGCCTTGGTGGCGGCGAGCAAATCCCGCGAGCAAATGGCTTCCCAAGCCAGTCAGGTCGAGGCGCTACGCACTTACACCAGGTTTGCGCGATTGCGCTACGACAATGGTTACACCAGCTACATAGAAGTCCTGGATGCCGAACGCAGCTTGTTCGATGCCGAGTTGAATTACACCCAAACCCGGGGTTCGGTGTTCACCGCCATGATCGATGTTTACAAGGCAACAGGCGGCGGTTGGGTGAGCGAAGCGGACAAGCTGACGGCAACCGTCAGCGAAAAAAGACCATGATCAGAACGACCTCGCCGAAGCCATGCACCAGGACATGATCAGCTCGCAAATGCTACACAACATGGATGCGGCCTTCACCTTGCTGCCGGACCCAGTCGCTTCGCCTCGGGCCACCTACGCCAGGCTGGTGAAAGGCGAGATTGAGCAAATCGCCGTGCGAGACATGATTGATCGCACCGTGGCCGTGCAGATCGTTCCTTATCCGCCGGGCATTCCATTGATGATGCCCGGAGAAAAAGCCGGCGCCGATAAAAAGGCCATCGTCGACGACTTGTTGGCGATGGAACTGTTCGATGGCCACTTCCCGGGTTTCGAGCATGACAATCATGGCGTGGAAATTGAGCGTAACAGCCAGGGCCGGCCAATCTACAAGGTCTATGTGGTCAAAAACCAGGATTTAGCCCCTTGCCCGACGACAAGTAATCAGGCGCCGGATTCAGGGTCAATGCGTTGAGCAGATCAAGGAGTTTCCGATGGCCGACTCAAGCAAGAAAATGAGCCTCATGGGGCTCACCACACTGGTCACAGTGAACATGATGGGCTCAGGCATCATCATGTTGCCGACGAGCATGGCCCAACTCGGGGCCGTTTCATTGTTGTCATGGATCGTTACTGCCGTCGGTTCCATGGCCATCGCGTACTGCTTTTCCCAGTGTGGCATCTACTGTCCGCGCTCAGGCGGGTTATCCGCCTACACCGAAGAGGCGCACGCAAAATCAGGATTTTTTCTCTGCTCGTATCTGTACTTTCTTTCACTGGCCATCGCCAACGTGGCGGTCGCCATCTCCGCAGTGGGGTACATGACATCGTTCGTGCCCTGGCTGGGAAGTGGCGCCATTCCGCTGTTCATAGGAACGGTCGGCTTGCTCTGGTTAACCACCGTGGCCAACTTTGGCGGCCCCGGCATCACCGGCAAGATCGGTGCGATAACCGTGTGGGGTGTGATTATCCCGGTGGCCGGCTTGAGCATCATCGGCTGGTTCTGGTTCAAGCCCGATGTGCTGGCTGCCGCCTGGAACCCGAACAACCTGCCAATCTCCGAAGCCATCAGCAAGGCGATTCCCCTGACCCTGTGGGCCTTCCTCGGCATGGAGTCGGCGGCGCAGGCCTCCGATGCAGTGGAAGATCCCAAGCGCACCGTGCCGCTGGCCTGCCTGTTCGGCACGCTCGGTGCGGCAGTGGTCTATGTGCTATCGACTACGGTTATTCAGGGCATCATACCCAATGCCGAACTGGCCAACTCATCGGCGCCTTTTGCGCTCGTCTACGCACACATGTTTAACCCCACGGTCGGCAACATCATTATGGCGCTGGCGGTGATGGCCTGTGTCGGTTCGCTGCTGGGCTGGCAGTTCACCCTGGCGCAAACCGCCAAGATGACGGCTGACCAAGGGATGTTCCTGAAACTGTTCAGCAAGGTCAGCACACGGAATGCCCCCATAGTCGGGATGCTGGTCTGTGGTGTGTTGCAGACCTTGTTGGCGCTATCGACCATTTCGCCCAATGCCAGCGCCCAATTCGGAAAGCTCGTCAGCCTCGCGGCAGTGACCAACCTGATCCCCTATGTGACGGCGGCCACCGGCCTGCTGGTCATGATGTACAAAGCCAAAGTCAGTGCGGGCGTATACACCCGCAACACAGTGCTATTACTGGTTGCCGTGGCCTATTCCTTGTACGCCCTGTATGCCTGCGGCAAAGACGCCGTGTTCGGCGGCACCCTTGTCCTGGTGTTCGGCTACCTGCTCTACAGTTTCCTCGCCAAACGTTTTGTCGACCCATCTCCAACCGCTCAGACCCGGGCCGACAACCCTTGACCGTTGTCTTCAGGACTGCACAAACCTCTGAATTCGGGGAACCAGGATATGAACGTGAAACTGACCAAAGCCAACAACCTGCTGCTCGTTTGCCTGCTCACGCTGGCACCGGTACTGGCTGATGCCAATACGCTTGAACGCGTGCGGGCGAGCAACACCTTTACCCTCGGCTACCTGCCGGACTTCGCACCTTTTAGCGTCCAGGCAGCCGATAAAGCCGGCGGTTATGCCATCGATCTCTGTCTGAAAATCGCCGACAAGGTCAAGACCAAGTTGGGTTTGCCCGGTTTGCAAATACGTTACCAGCCCGTCACGGTCACCGACGAGATAAGCGCCGTCAGCTCGGGGAAGATCGACATTCTTTGTACGCCGACGCCCCCCACACTGGAGCGACGCGAGGCTGTGAGCTACTCGGTACCGATCTACACGGCCGGACTCTCGGCCGTGGTGCGCCAGGATGCATCAGAGGCGTTGCTCAATGTGCTTAATGGCAAGGTGGCTCATACCGGGCCAACGTGGCGAGCGACTGTCAATCATGGACTGTCCAACCAAACCTATGCCACCATCGTTGGCGGCGTCACCGAGACGTGGATCCGTCAGCAGATGCAATTACTCGGAGTGGTAGCCACTCTGGTCACAGTAGAGAACACTGACGCAGGCCTTAAACTGGTTGCCGAAGGCAAAGCCGATGCCTTCTTCGCTGAACGCATGATGCTCAAGAACCTCCTCAGTACAAATTACTCTGCAGGAAACCTGGTTCTACTGGAGCGTATTTTTGAGTACGCACCGACTGCAATGGCGGTGGATCGAGACGATGAAAACTTCCGTTTGCTGGTCGACACCACGCTGAGTGAAATGTACCGCTCCGGCGAGATTGAGCAGGCATTCGACAAATACCTGGGTGGCGCCAGCGACATGGCCAAAAAGCTGTTCAAGGTCTATGCGATACCGTAGTGATACGCCAATTGCGTCTTTCCGCGCCAACCCGACCCTGATTATTTTCTCTACGGTTTTTGTCGTCAGTGATGCCATCAGTCACCTCCAATCGAGGCCTCGGTGAGCCGTGCTTCCGAACACGATATTCGCGCATTGACCCGCACCGTGGTCCGCCGCGCAGCTCACCGACAAGTCATCAGTTCCTTAAAGCAGCTGATCCGAAACAGAACACCTGGCGACGTGTGATCAGGGTTGACGCAGCCCCCCCAACCGCACCTTTTTCAGCCCACTTCACTTTCCCGGATGAGCTTCTTGTTAATCTTCCCGACGCTGGTTTTAGGGATTTCGGCGACGAACTTGAACTGCTTGGGGATCGCCCATTTGTTGATGCGGCCACGCTCGACGAACCCTTGCAGGTGCGTCTCCAGGATCTTGCGATCGAGATACTGCCCGGGCTCGCACACCACCAGCGCCATCGGCCGTTCGCCCCATTGTTCATCGGCGATGCCCACGACTGCGACCGACATGACGGCCGAGTGTTCGCTGATCAGGCTCTCCAGTTCCAGCGAGCTGATCCACTCCCCGCCCGTCTTGATCACATCCTTGATGCGATCCTTGATTTCCACTCCACCCAACGGGTCGATAGAGGCCATGTCGCCGGTGTGCAGCCAGCCGTTGTGCCACAACTCGGCGCCCTTTTCCGGCTCCTTCAAATAGCCTTGGGTCAGCCAGGGCGCGCGCACCACGATCTCGCCCAGAGACTCGCCGTCATGGGCAACCTCATTGCCACTGGCATCGATGATTTTCAGGTCGACCATCGGCACCGGTGTGCCCGTCTTGATGCGGGTGGACAGTTGGGCTTGCGTGGATTGAGCAAGGTCTTCGTCGCGCAGGTAAGTCAGGCACAGCAACGGACAGGTTTCCGACATGCCGTAGCCGCTGTGCACCTGAATACCTTTGGCGCTCGCTTCGCTGGCAATACCTAATGTCAGCGCGCTGCCGCCCAAGAGCATTTTCCAGCCATCGAAACGTGTCTGTGCCGCTTCCTCGCAGTTCAGGATCATTTGCAGAATGGTCGGCACACAGTGGGAGAACGTCACCTTCTCCTCTCGATACAGCCTGACCAGGCTGTTGGGCTCGTAGCGCCCGGGGTAGACCTGCTTGATCCCCATCAGGGTGGCGACATAGGGCACACCCCAGGCATGCACGTGAAACATCGGTGTGATCGGCATGTAGACATCATCGGAACGCAGCAACGGCAACCCCTGATAGACGCCCAAAGTGCCCACCGCATTCAAGGTATGCAAGACCAGCTGGCGGTGGGTGAAATACACGCCTTTAGGGTCGCCAGTGGTGCCCGTGGTGTAGAACAGGGTCGCGACGGAGTTTTCATCGAAATCGGGAAAGTCGTACTGATCTGCCGACCCGGCCAACAGGTTTTCATATTCGCCCAGCACCGGTAACGACGTGTGAGTGGCTGTGTCGTCCGTGAGCTGCAGGTAGCCTTTGACGGTTTCAAGCCGTCCGTGAATTTGTTCTACCAGCGGCAGGAAATCATCATGTACCAGCACCAGGTCATCCTCGGCATGGTTCATGGTGAAGAGCACTTGATCCGGCGAAAGACGGATGTTCACGGTATGCAGCACCGCGCCGATCATCGGTACGGCAAAGAAGCATTCCAGGTAGCGATGGCTGTCCCAGTCGAGCAGGGCCACGGTATCACCCGCCTTGACGCCGGCAGCGGTCAAGGCGTTGGCCAGCCGACGGATCCGCTGATTGAGGGTCTGGTAGCTGTAGCGCAGTTTGTCGGCGTAGACGATTTCCCTGCCCGGCTCGTAGCGCACGCCGGACAGCAGCAATTGCTTGATCAGCAAGGGATAGGCATAGGCGCCGTCGGCGGGCGGAATTATTTTTGTCGCCATCATGGTTGTGGTTCCCGGTCCTTTTTACGTGGGCTCAGAACTGCGCTGCGTCCAATTGATAGAGGCATTCGCTGCCAGCCTTGGCCGATGCACTCAACGAGTGGATGCGTGGCAACAGACGGGCGAAGTAGAAGCGCGCGGTGGCCAGTTTGCTGGCGTAGAAATCGTCTTTGGAATGCGTGCTCATGGCAGCTTTGGCCATTCGCGCCCACATATAGGCGTACGCGGTGTAGCCGAACACGTGCAGGTACTCGACCGAAGCCGCGCCGATTTCATTCGGGTTGTTCTGGGCTCGGTCCAGCAGCCATGCGGTCAGTTCGTCGAGGGTGTCGACGGCGGCGTTCAACGGTTGGGTGAACTCGCGGAGGTCAGCGCAGGCATTGGCGGTAAAGTTGCGGATTTCTGAAGCGAACAGCCGGTACAGCGCCCCGCCGCTGCCGACGATTTTGCGCCCGGCCAGGTCCAGTGACTGGATACCGTTGGTGCCTTCGTAGATCTGGGTGATGCGCACATCGCGTACCAGTTGCTCCTGGCCCCATTCGCGGATGTAACCGTGGCCGCCGAAGATCTGCTGGCCATGCACCGTGGTTTCCAGCCCCATGTCGGTGAGGAACGCCTTGGCCACCGGGGTCAGCAGCGACACCAGTTCCTGGGCACGGCTGCGGGTTGCCGCGTCATCGCTGTACTTGGCGGTGTCCAGTTGCAGAGCCACGTAGCTGGAGAACGCCCGCCCGCCTTCGTTCAAGGCCTTCATGGTCAACAGCATCCGCCGCACATCCGGGTGCACGATGATCGGATCGGCCGCTTTGTCCTTGTTCTGCGCGCCCGTCGGCGAACGGCTTTGCAGGCGGTCACGGGCGTATTCGACGGCGTTCTGGTACGAACGCTCACCCAACGCCAGGCCCTGGATACCCACGCCCAAACGTTCGTAGTTCATCATGGTGAACATCGCCGCCAGGCCCTTGTTCGGCGCATCGATGATCCAGCCAGTCGCCCCGTCAAAGTTCATCACGCATGTAGCGGAAGCCTTGATACCCATCTTGTGCTCGATGGAACCGCAGGACAGCGCGTTGCGTTCACCCAGCGAGCCATCGGCATTGACCAGCACCTTGGGCACCAGAAACAGCGAAATTCCCTTGGGGCCGGCCGGTGCATCCGGCAACCGGGCCAGCACCAAATGAATGATGTTTTCGGTCAGGTCGTGCTCGCCGCCGGTGATGAAGATCTTGCTGCCGCTGATCTTGAAACTGCCGTCAGCCTGAGGTTCGGCACGGGTGCGAATCAGCCCCAGGTCCGTGCCGGCATGCGCCTCGGTCAGGCACATGGAACCGGTCCAGGTGCCGGCGTACATGCTCGGCAGATAGCGATCCTTGAGTTCCTGACTGGCGTGGGCATTGATCGACAGGCACGCGCCGGCGGTCAGCATTGGGTACAGGCCGAACGACAGGCTTGCCGAGTTGACCATCTCCTCGACCTGAGCCGAAATGGCCTTGGGCATGCCCATGCCACCGAACTGCGGATCGCCGCCAACACCCACCCAGCCGCCGTCGGCGAATGCCTGGTAGGCCGCGACAAAACCGTCCGGCGCCTGGACCGCGCCGTTACTCCAGGTGCAGCCCTGCTCGTCGCTGCTGCGGTTCAGCGGTGCGATAACTTCACCGCTGATTTTGCCGGCCTCTTCAAGGATCGCAGCGGCTGTTTCTTCATCGATCACCTCGGCCAGGCCAGGCAATTGGGCCCATAGCCGGGACACCTGGAAGACTTCGTTGAGTACGAAGCGCATATCGCGCAAAGGAGCTTTGTAATCAGACATGGTTGGCTTACTCGGAAGTGGTCAGGGCATGCGGCATGCCCTGGCGTTGAGAGGTATCGGTTTCAGCGGCTTGCGCCACTTGGGCTTGCGCAACGGGGTGACGCAGCAGGAAGTACGACAGGGCAGGAATCAGCACCAGCGCGCCGAGCATGTTCCACAGGAACATGAAGGTCAGCAGGATGCCCATGTCAGCCTGGAACTTGATCGGCGACCAGACCCAGCACACCACGCCGGCTGCCAGGGTGATGCCCACCAGGCCCACGACCCGGCCGGTAAACGACACGGCGTTGCGGTAAGCCTGAGACAGCGGCAAGCCCTGGCGCTGGAAATGCAATTGCACGCTGAGCAGGTACAACGCGTAATCCACGCCGATGCCTACGCCCAATGCGATCACCGGCAGGGTCGCGACTTTCACGCCAATGCCCATGGCCACCATCAATGCCTCGCAGAGGATCGAGGTCAGCACCAGCGGCAACAACGCAACCAGGGTCGCGCGCCAACTGCGGAAGGTGATCAGGCAGAACAACGTCACCGCGGCATAGACGTAAAGCAGCATGGTGCGATTGGCCTCGCGCACCACGATGTTGGTCGCCGCCTCAATCCCGGCCGACCCGGCCGCCAGCAGGAACTGGCGATCTTCACTGTTGTTCTCCCGGGCAAATTTCTCGGCGATGCCCACCACGGCATCCAGGGTCTCGGCCTTGTGGTCCTTGAGGAAGGTGATCACCGGCATCAGCGAACAATCGGTGTTGAACAACTCCGGAGAGTTGACCGAAGCTTGTTGCGCGGCGTAGTTCAGCACGTCCTGATTGCGCTGGATGCTGTTGAGCTTGGGGTTGCCTTCGTAGGTGCCGGCGGTGATTTGGCGCACCGCGTTGACCAACGAAGCCGTGGCCTGTACGCCCGGATACTGCTGTAGTTCCCAGGCCAGACGGTCGGCGAGGACCAGCGTCTTGTAGTTCAAGCAGCCTTCCGGCGCAGTCTTGATCATCACCGCGAACAGGTCGCTGGACAGCGCGTAGTGGCTGGTGATGTAGGCGTTGTCACGGTTATAACGCGAGTCGGCACGCAACTCCGGTGCGCCACTTTCCAGATCGCCGATCTTCAGTTGCAGGCTGACAATGAAGCCGCCGATGCCCATCAGCACTGCGACCAATACCGCCCCCGTGGCCCACTTGCGCGTGGTGAAGCGGTCGAGCAAGTCCCACAGTTTGCCGAAGCCTTTGTGCCCTTCTGCGCGGGTGTCGATTTTCAGCGCACGCTCGGCCGCCTTGGTGCCGACGCCGACATAAGACAGCGCCACCGGCATCAGCAATAGCGAGGTGAAAATCAGCACCGCCACACCGATGCTGGCGGTGATTGCCAGGTCGCGGATCACCGGAATATCGATCAGCATCAGCACCGCGAATCCGACGGCGTCGGCCAGCAGCGCGGTGACGCCAGCGATGAACAGACGGCGGAAGGTGTAGCGTGCGGCGATGAGTTTGTGGGTGCCACGGGCGATGTCTTGCATGATCCCGTTCATCTTCTGCGCCGCGTGGGACACGCCGATGGCGAAGATCAGAAAAGGCACCAGCACCGAATACGGGTCGATGGCATAGCCGAGCCAGGCGACGATGCCGAGTTGCCAGACCACCGCGATCAACGAGCAGCCGACCACCAGCAAGGTGCTGCGAACGCATCGGGTGTAAGCGTAAATGATGATCAGCGAAGTGACCACGGCCAGGCCGAAGAACATCATCACCTGAATCAGCCCGTCGATCAGGTCGCCCATCAGTTTGGCGAAACCGATCACCCGGACTTTGTACTGGCCCTTACCCTCCTCCCCGGCCTTGCGTGCAGCGCTGTCGCCGGCGAATTCGATCTTGTCGCGCAACTGCTCCTCGAGCATCTGCGAAAAGGCGTGGTAGTCGATGCGCTGACCGCTGGCCGTGGCCTTGTCCAGCAGCGGCACGATCAGCATGCTCGATTTGTAGTCGCTGGCCACCAGGCTGCCGACGATGCCGGCACGGGAAATGTTCTGGCGCAGCTGTTCTATCTGCTCAGGCTTGCCCTCATAGGTATCGGGCATCACCGGGCCACCCTGGAACCCTTCCTCGGTGACTTCAGTCCAGCGTACCGCCGGGCTCCACAACGACTTCATCCAGGCGCGATCGACGCCTTCGGTGAGGAACAATTTGTCATTGACCTGCTTGAGCACATCCAGATAGCCAGGGTCGAAAATATCGCCCTGAGTGTTCTCCACCACCACCCGCACCGAGTTGCCCAAACCGCGCAGCGACTGGCGGTTTTCCAGGAAGTTCTGGATGTACGGCTGGCTCTGCGGAATCATTTTCTCGAAGCTTGGACGCAGCTCCAGGCGAGTCGCGGCCATGTAGCCCAACACCACGGTGGCCAGCGCCATCAGCAGCATGAACAGCGGACGGTAGTTGAACACCAGCCGCTCCAGCCGATTGCCGGATTGGCGGTCGAAGTCCCGCAGATCGCGGATCACCGGCATGGTTTCTTGTTTGATATGGCCCATGTCTGGGTTCTCGCTCTAAGGGTTCGAGGGCTTATTCAACGGACAGCGTCCGTGCACCACGGCTGCCAACCACCACCAGCGCACCGTTGGCGGCGCGCATGACGCCCGTCACCGGAACCGGTTCGGCTTGCTGCAACCAGTGCAGTTGCGCACCGGCGCCCTGGCTCACCAGCATCTGCCCGCCCTGAGTGAACAAGCGGTAATCACCTTGCGCATCGACGATGCCGGCGGTGATGCTGACGTGCAGGCCAGTGTCCTGCGGGGTCCAGCTGAGACCGCCATCGGTGCTGCGCAGCACATTGCCGCGCAAGCCGTAGACGAGCGCTTCCCCGGGTTTGCCGAGCACACCGAAAAAACTGCCTTGATAAGGTGTCTGCACAGCGGCGAAGCGCTGTTGGGCGTCATTCCATTTCAGCAACAAGCCCTGCTCACCGGCGATGTACAGCGCATCGCCGGTGGAGGCGATGGCGTTGAGGTGAAAGCCCTGCGGGTTGTCGGTGCGGTCCTGGAACGGGGTCCAGCTCTGGCCGCCGTCTTCGGTGCGCAGGATCAGGTTGAACACCCCGACCACATAGCCGAGGCGGTCGTTGGCGAACCAGACATCGAGCAAGGGTTTGTCGGCGCCCTGCACCACCAGGCGCTCACCTTCGGCGACCAGCAGTGGCCATTGTTCGTCGTCAGGTTCGGCACTGGCCAACGCACCGTAATGCTTGACCAACAAGGCCCCGATCTCGCGGCCGTCCAGTTGCTTGCGCCAGGTCGCACCTGCATCGTTGCTGTGCAACACCACACCGTCGCCGCCCACTGCCCAGCCCTGGGTGGCGGATGGAAAGCTGACGGCATTGAGGTCGGCACTGACCGGCACCGCGGCCTGCTGCCAGTGCTGACCGGCATCATCGGAAAACAGAATATGGCCACGCTGGCCGACGGCGATCACGCGCTCACCGGCGCGGGCCATGCCGGACAACGGACTGTTGATGGCCAAGGCACTGACCCTGGCGGGCAGGTCCAGCACATCGACGTAATCGGCCGCGTGGGTGGCGCCCTGCAACAGGCCGAGCACAACCCCAAACGCCACCTGCAAATAATTCTTATACGAACACATACCGCGTCCTCTTCGGAAAACCGCGCCGGGACACACATCCGTGTGTCTGACGTTCACACCTGGCGCCCGCGACGATCGGCGTGCACCGACCGCCGCACGGTCCACGCCTTGTGAGCCGTGGACTTTGCGGACGCTTTTTTGCGTTTGGCTTAGCGAATGCCGCTGCCGGCCAGGGATTCCGACGACCATTGCGCCTTGGAGAGCGGATCGATGTACTTGATGCCGCCGTAAGGCCCGACCACGCCGTTGATGTTGTAGGAGCCCCCCACCAGGTCGTAGATCATGAAGGGCGTGGAATCCGGGATCTGCTTGTCGTAGCTCTGGCTGAGGAACGCGAAGGAGCCACGGTACAGCTGACCACGGGCGTCGTATTGGTCAGAGGCCAGAGCGGTCCAGCTGTCTTCATCGAGGTAGAAGCGACGCTTCTGATAGATGTGTCGGGCGCCGGCCTTGAGGTTGCCCTCCACCACCCAGACGCGGTGTTTTTCCCAACGCACGTAATCGGGAGCCAGGTGATTGGCGGTGGTCAGCGACTTGGGATCCTGGGCGTAGGTCAGCTTGTAGGTGTTGTACGGCACGATCATTTCCTGCTTGCCCACCAGCTTCCAGTCGTAGCGATCCAGTGCACCGTTGAACACGAAAACATCGTCGTAGGTGCCCGCGCCAGCGGTGCCGGGGTTAGGCGTGTCGTAGGCCAGGTTCGGTGCCAGTTTGACCCGACGCTGGCCAGGCAAGTACTGCCAGGCGCGGCGCGGTTGCTGCAGCGGGTTGGCGGCGTCCTTGAGCATCACCGCTTCACCGGCCCGGCGCGCTGGGCCGGTATAGGACAGCTTCATCTGGTAGTACACGTCGGCGCTGCTGATCGGTTGCGCGAGGTTTTCGTAGATCGGATAGGAAATGAACGCCTGCCCGGTGGTCGCCAGGCTCGGCACGCCGGCGGAGTCAACGTTCCAGGAGTCGTACTTGGAATTGATGCTCACGCCTTGATAGCGCAGCAGGAAGTTCCACATCGCTTCGTTGCCCGACTGCGGGATCGGGAACGGCACGCCCGGCAGCACGTTATCGATGGCCAAACCGCCTTCGAGGGACTTGGCACCGCTGGCATTCTTCACGCCGTTGTCGAGGATGGCTTTGGGCAGCGAAACGGTGCGGTGGGTCGGGTAGACATTGACGTGGAAGCTCGGGAAACGTTTGGCCAGTTCCGCCGTGGTTGCACTGAGCAAGCCCTTGTACTGATCGACGTTTTTACCGTCGATCACCAGCAACGGTTTTTCGTTGACGAAGGGATCCGGGCGCATGCTGTCACCGGATTTGAAACTGGCCGGCGGCGTGGTCAGGCCACCTTCATAGGCGGGGATGGAACCATCAGCGTTCCCAGCCTTTTCGGCGCCCACCAGGGTCAGGCTGCTGCCCAATTTGGCAGCGTCCTGAGTTGAAACAGCGGCCTGTGCCTGGGCGGCAAGGACCATGGCCAGCGACGCGGCCAACACGGTTTTTGCGAATTTCATCTTGTTATTCTCCTGCTTGCATTGAGCAAATCAGTGGTGCATCAAAAAGTGGTTTTCATCGTCAGGTAAACGGCGCCACGGTCCTCAGTCGTGGCCCCTCCACCGGAGAAGGCTGAGTAGCCACCGCCGTAACAGGCGTAGTTTTCATTGCCGCTAAAGGCGTTGGGTGTGGAGCCGTCGCCGCTGCCGGCATTGGCCGCGCCGGTACTCAGACCGCTGGTGTCGCACTTGTCGGTCTTGCCGAAGGAGTCCACGTACTTCAGGTCGACGAAGTATTTGTTGTACACAACGGCACCCACGCCCACGGCATAGTTACCGGTGTCTTTGGCGCCGCCACCGGACACTGGCGACACGCCGGCAAGGCCCACGTTGACGGACATCGGTGCGTTGAGGTCGACGCCGGGAAACACCTGGTACCAGGTCGGCGTGAAGTTGACCGCGACGCCCCAGTTGTCCCGGGTCGGCTGGTCGATGCCGCGATAGGTGTCCTTGCCCTTGTAGAGCGCCTCGTTCTTGCTATCGAGCTTGAGCAGGTTGCTGTAATACAGCTCGCCCAGCAGGGTTGCCGAATCGAACACCGGCGTTTTGGCAATGGTCATCAGACCGTTGAGCGTCCAGTGCAAGGTGTCGCCGGTGGCGGCCATGCTGTCGCCCCTCTCCGGGGTGTCATACACCACACCGGTGGCAGCCGTACGCGCCGGCAACAGGCCAAGACCCGCGCCCAGGCCCAGCGGACTGTTAGTGCTGACAATCGCCGGAATACTGGCCAGCGGCATGTTGTGACGAATGTTCAGGTCCGAACCCACACTCACCCCGCCCACATCCTTGGACAGGCTCAGGCCAACGATCTTGATGTTGTCGGCGTAGGCCATTTGATAGGTGGCGGTGCTCAGCGAGTTGAGCGTATTGACCACCGCAGGCACTTGCCCAGCCGGCCGGGTGCCGTTGGGGTTGGCCGAACTCAGGCCTCTGGCATCCAACCACGCTTGCGGCAGGATTTCCGAGGTTTCGCGGTAGTAAACGCCGAGGGTGCCATCCAGCCAGGCCGGCGACCACTTGGCCATAATGCCCCAGTCACCGCGCTTGTCCGGCGTCAGGTCGTGACCGCGACGCACATTGGTCAGCCCGTTGCAGGGCGCCAGACCACACCCCAGCGGACTGCCCGGCACCACGCCATTGGTGTTGCCCAGCAGGAAAGATTGCGCACCGAAACCGACCAGATCGGAACCGCCGTAATAAGTGCCGGCTTCCGGCAGGCGCGCGGCATCCCAATCGAGGAAATATTGAGCGCCCACGGTCAACTCGGGATTGACGGTGAACGACATCGACAACTGGTTACGCGGAACGAACAGTTCTTTGGCTTCGGTACCGGGCGAGGCAGCCAGTTTGGCCAGGTCCAGGCCCGATTGGCCGTAACTGATCGAGTGCACCGGGTTGAGAATGGTCTCGCCCCAGAACACGTTGTGCTGACCGGCCTTGACGCTCAGCAGCGACTCCTCGCCCACTTCGGTGCTGTAGAACACGAAGGCATCGAGGATTTCGCCGGACGGACCGGTGTAGTAACGCTGGGCATAGTTGCTCAGGTGCGGGCTGCCGTTGCCGACGTTGTCACCGGTGACCGCGGCCAGACGTGGGTCGTTGGCGACCAGCCCCGACCTTGCGTCGTTGCCGTTGACGAACGGGTTGGAATTGGAACCGGTGTTCTCGTAGGCCTTGTCGTACCAACCGGCGGCGCTGACACGAAAACCCATGTGGTTCTGGTAGACCACATCCATCTCGGTCAACAGGTCGACACGGTTGGTGATGTTGGTCCCGGCCTTGCGGAAGTTGTAGTCGCCGTCGTTGTTGTTCGGCGTTGCCAGCATGCGTTTGTCAGCACTTTCGGTGCGTACGCCGTAGTTGTACTTCACGGTGTTATCAAGACGTACGGTCCAGTCCGGGTTACCTGTGTCGAGCTCGACCGCCTGCGCGACCGGCACGGCTGCGGCCAGAATGGCCGAGGCCAACAAGGTGTAACGCGAGGGTGCGAACCCGTGACTCTTATTGTTGTGCATTGCGTTGTCTCCGCCTTTTTGTATTTGTTTTAAGCGCAGCCGCCCTCGCGCAACCCCTTGTTCCAGGGGTTTACGGTTTCAGGAATGAGGGCAAATGCCGGATGGCGCGGGCCAACCGGCGCCTGAACTAGCGATCCAGCTCGAGGATGAGGGCTTCGGCGTGTGGCCAGTGCCCATACCCGGCAGCAGGATTGAGATGACCGACTTCGCCGAGATTGAGCAGCTCGCTGCCCCAGCCTTCGGCCATGCGCGTGGCGGCGTCCAGGCTGGCGAGGTGGTCGTTGGTACTGGCGGCCAGCAGACTGCGGAACGGCAACCGGCCTTTGGGTAGAGGGTCCCAACCCTGGGTACGCAGGGTTTCAGCGGAGGGATAGCCCTGCGGCCATTGGGCATCAAGGTCCGGCGGAGCGGCCAGCAGCGCGCCCTTGATCGGCCGACTGTGCCGCGCAGCCCAGTGCGCAACCATCAACACGCCGGCGCTGTGAGCGACCAGAATCACCGGCCCGTCGATCTGCTCCAGCTCATGCTGAATCGCTTCGACCCGCTTGCTGCAATCAAGCTTGTCGGTGTCCAGCGGCGGCACACTGCGTACCTTGCACAGCCTGGTTTCAAGCAGCGTTTGCCAATGCTCGGCAACGTGCTCGCGCAGACCCGGTACGATCAGAACGGTTGCTGCAGTTTGCAGTTTGTTCACTTCAACACCTTCGCTTTCTCGATGACTCGACTGGCTCTATTCGCCAGGGGCTTTTTGTAGGACTGACATTAAAGAGCGCCCGCCCGAGGCGCTTTTCATTAGACGTCAGGCACTTTTCTTTTCATGACAAATTTCCAGCTGTTGGCACATGGCGACCATTGGTCGAATATCCCCGCAGGTTCTCTACAGCTCACTGTAATCAATGGGTGAGCGTCGATTGCTGCACAACGACGGTGTGATTTTGGACAGCATTGGGCGAGCGCCCTCGCCAACCTCACAACTGTTCAATTGTTGATGTGCTGGATATAGTCGCCACGCAAATTTGAATCGCAACTGGCCCAGGAAAGACCTTCGCATGCCCAAGCTTGTTCGCGCCGCCGTCTTGACCAACTACCTGGAGGTTACTCAGTACCTGGGGTTCAACCCGCGCGATGTACTGGCCGGCGTCGGCTTGAGCAAAGCCAAGCTGCAAGCCCCTGAACATCGCATTCCCATCGATGCCGCCGTGCGTCTGTTGGAGGATTCGGCCGTCGCCAGTGGCTGCCAGAGTTTCGGCCTGAGCATGGCCGAGTCGCGTCAGCTCTCGGACTTCGGCGTGGTCAGTCTGCTGCTCAGTCACCAGCGAACGCTGCGTGACACCTTGCAAGTGTTGGTGCACTACCGTCATCTGATGAACGATTCGCTGGCCCTCTTCATCGAGGAGGCGGGCAAGATGGTGATCATTCGCGAAGAGGTGGTCACCGAATCGCCGATGCCCTGCCGACAAGCCAATGAACTGGCCATCGGCGTGATGTTCCGCCTGTGCGCCGCCCTGCTCGGCGCACACTGGCAACCCTACAGCGTCAACTTCACGCACCAGCCACCCGACAACCTGCAACTGCATCGCCGTCTGTTCGGCTGCAAACTGGAGTTCGGCAGCGAGTTCAATGGCATCGTCTGTCCCAATGCCAGCCTCGACATGACCAACCCCCATGCCGACCCGGCCATGGCGCGCTATGCCCAGAGTTACCTCGACTCACTGCTGAACCACGAAGGCCCTTCGATGTTGTTCGAGGTGCGCAAAGCCATCTACCTGCTGCTGCCGATGGGACGCGCCACCATCGAGCAGATTGCCCAGACCCAGGGCATGAACGTACGCACCCTGCAACGTCGCCTCAAAGACGACGGCTGTGCCTTCAACGACCTGATCAACGACGTGCGCCGTGACCTGGTGTTGCGCTACCTGGAAAACCCGAATTACTCGCTGGGCCGGATCGCCGACATGCTCGGCTACTCCATGGCGAGTTCCTTCACCCGCTGGTTCATTACCCAGTTCGGCATGCCGCCGGCGGCTTGGCGCAGCGCGCAAAAGCAACCCAAGGCACCCAGCGAGCCGAGCGCCCTTCCCGGCCCCACGCAACCCTGGGACGACTGAAAGGCCCCCTGGGACTTCCACAAAAAAAACGGCGACTGCTGGTACAGTCGCCGCAAAAAACCGGCGTTTGTGACACCGGTCGGGAGCCCCACTGCGACTAGGAGTCGACCGCAGTGCAGCCCTGCCATAAAGCGTTTTGCGTCAGGCTCTAAAGCCCCCAGCGCAGCAACAACAGCACCAGCACGACGAGGAACACCGTCTCCCCCACCATCAACAGGATGGGCTTGATGCCTACCGCTGCCAGCTCCTTGAGCTGGGTTTTCATGCCCAGGGCGCTGATGGAAACCACCAGGCACCAGCGCGACAGTTCATTGACCGAACCCTGCACTACCGGAGCCACCCAGCCGGTGCTGTTGATACAGGCCAGAATCAGAAACCCGACGGCGAACCATGGCAGCAGCGGCGGTCGTTTGCCGGTTGGGTCGGCACCCTGCATGCGGGTGATCATGGCGGCACAGACGATTACCGGCAGCAGCATGGCAACCCGCATCAGCTTGACCACCGTGGCCGTATCGCCGGTCTCGGTCGACATGCTGTAACCGGCACCGACGACCTGGGCGACATCGTGAATGGTCGCCCCCAGGAACACGCCCGCCACTTGTGGCGACAACGACAGCCAGTTGGCAATCATCGGGTACACGATCATCGCCAGGGTCGACAGCGCCGACACCCCGATCACCGTGAACAACGTCGCGCGTTCTTTCTGCGGATGGTTCGGCAATGCCGCCGCCAGCGCCAACGCGGCCGATGCACCACAAATCGCCGTGGCGCCACCGGTGAGCATGCCGAACAAACGCTGAAAGCCCAGCGCCTTGGCTGCGATCACTGAAACGCCGATGGTCACCACCACCAGAATCACCACCAGGGCCACAGGCTTCCAGCCCAGCGCAGCCATCTGTTCGAGGGTGATGCGCATGCCCAGCAGCGCCACACCGATGCGCAACACCGTACGCGCCGTGAACTCGATGCCAGCCTTGCAGGCACCGTCACCGGCCAGGAAGTTCACCGCCATGCCCAGCAACAAAGCGAACAGCATCACCGGCGCGCCGTAGTGTTCGGACAAAAAGGACGCAGCCGCTGCAACGATCAAACTGACGATAAAGCCCGGCGCCAGTTCGCGCGTTCGGCTGTGGATACGGGTGAGAGCGATGGCGCTCATGGCGCGGCCTCCTGGGGAACGATGACGATGAATGCCTGGCCGTCGATGATCTCGACCGGGTAGTTGGCAACTTTGACTGCGGTGGAATTGAGCAAGTAACCGCTGCGCAAATCGAAGCGCAGGCCATGGGCGCAGCACTGAATCACCCGCCCCTCAAGGCGCCCGCCACACAGCGAGGCGCCCTGGTGCGGGCAACTGTCGTCGATGGCGAACACGTCACCTTCGACGTTGAATAACGCCAGGCTTTTGTCATCGAATTCGAACAGCGCACGACCGCCCGCCTGCGGGAGTTTTCCGGCAGGCACGGGGATACGCCGGTTCATGCAGGTTGCCGCTCAAGATCACTTTCTTTCAGTGCCTGGCTCATGGCCCCGAGCAATGCCTGAGCAGGTTGTGCACCGATCACCGTCATGCGACGGTCGAACTGAAAGCTCGGCACCCCACTGGTCGCGCCGGGGAAGCCTTCGAACGGCGTGGCGTCGCCCTTCAGGCAATCGAGCACCACGTCCGTATCGACGCCGCAGGAGCGGGCAATGGCGAGCAAGGTCTCGCGGCACCCCAGGTTTTCGCGTTTGCGGAAATAAGCGCTGAACAGCCGTTCGAGCAACATTTCACGCTGAGCAGCATTGCCCAGTACGCTGACTCGTTCGAACAAACGGTGGGCGTCTGCGGTGTTGGGCATCGTCTCGATGTGGCTGAGGTCGATGGTCAGTCCAACCGCCGCGGCAGCCTGCTGAACCTGGGCCTGGCGCATGGTCATGGCGTCGGCATTACCCAGACGTTTGCGGTAGAAATCGGCGAAGGGCTCACCCTGTACCGGCAACTGAGGCAGCAACTGCACGCCATGCCACACCGTGGTGATCTGCACATCCGGGTGGCGACTGCGAAACTGTACCTGCGCATGCTCCAGTTGACGCTTGCCGATCAGGCACCAGGGGCAGATGAAATCGAAGAACACATCAATACGTAAACGACTACTCACAACTTCACCTCTAACACGGATTCGCCCACCGGATCGATGACCCGCTCGCCCTTAAGCCGGGCAATGTCCTTGTGGTAATGACACTTGGCATAAAAGAACACCGCCGCTGCCGCGATGCTGACCAGTGGCACTAATTGAAAAGCAGCCTGTAAGCCAATAAGGTCGGACACCCTGCCGGTGATGAACGGCCCAGGCGCCAGCCCCAGCATGTTGTTGGCCAGGGTCAGCGTGGCGAAGGCCGTGCCGTGGACTGAGTAATGGGTCAGGTTGGCAACCATCGCTCCGCAAGGGCCGGTCGTGCCGGCGGCAATCAACATACCCAGGCAGATCAGCGCCAATTGCACAGGCCCTGCCGGCAGGGCGAACGCCGCCGACAACAACAGGCAACTGCCCAGGCAATAGGTGATGGCCAAGGTGACTTTGCGCTCAGGTGAATGGCGCGAAAGCCGATCGCTGAGCATGCCGCACAGGATCATCCCCGCACCGCTGCACAGCACGATGATCGCCGCGACACCGCCCGCCTTGTCCGTGGCCATGTCGTAATAACGATTGAGGTAACTGGGCATCCACACAATCACGGTGCCGCCGACGAACAGTTGCAAGCCACTGCCGATGTAGGCAGCGATCACCGAACGGCTGGAAAACAGCGTACGCAACGGACGCTTGACCGCTGCCGCCGCCTTGTTCGCCGCCAGGGAGGCGCGTTGCGGCGCAATGCGCGCTTCCTTGACGATGATCGGGTAAAGCACCGCCAGCAGCAGGCCGAACAGCGCCATGCCGGCAAACGACCAGCGCCAGCCAAGCTTGGCGGCGATTGCACCGCCCAGCGCCATCCCTAATACCGAACCGAACATGCCACCCGCCATGAAGGCACTGGCCAGCGTTGCGCGCAGGTGTTTGGGAAATACCGAAATCACCACCGCGATGCCGACGCTGCCGTACGCCGCTTCGCCGACGCCGACCATGAATCGTGCAATGAACATCTGCTGATAGTCCTGCGCCACTGCGCAGCCCAGTGTCGCCAGACTCCACAGCAAAGCCATCAACGCCAGGCTCTTGACCCGGCCAAAGCGATCCGCCAGCAATGACAGGGGAAACGTCAGCAGCCCCACCATCAGCGCGACAATGCCACTGAGCAGACCGAGCTGGCCGTCGCTCAGGGCCCATTCGCCCTTGAGCATCGGGAACACCGCGTTCAGCACCTGGCGTGACATGTAATCGGAAATCAACAGCCCGAACGTCAGTGCGAAGACGATCCAGGCGTACGGTCGCGCAACACCGACAGCACAGTCGTCATCGTCTGCGGCGATTGGGTGAAAGGCCATGCAGCCTCCTCAAAGCTTTGTTTTATTGTTGTTATCAAGCGTGTTGCAGTGCAGCGAGCGGGAGGCCATTGACCACCCGCTTCGTCTGCCGATCAGCCGCGCTGCGGCACACCTTTCTGCCCAGCCTTGCGGTTGGGAGCCATGCCGTTAGCCAGTAGCGTTTCTTCGATGCTCTGGTACTGCACGCCGATGCGATAGATCTCACGGGCTTCTTTACCGGTGGCGATTTCGCGACCCAGCTCATGGGCGATACGCACGGTCTGCTTGATCTGCGCAACTGAGCCGAAACGATCGCCCTTGTGATCAATGATAGTGTCTTCATTGCCCACACGCGGGTGCATACCCATGGCCATCGACATGGTGTTGAACGGCATGACGTTCTTGAGCAGCGACTCGGAGGTCAGGGTGCAACCGTCCGGCGCGCGGTGGATGAAGTTGAAGAAGTTGAACGGATTAGGGCCATCGAAACCGCCGCCAATGCCGATCCAGGTCAGGTTCAACGGGCCCTTGTAGACGCCCCTGCGCACCAGGCGCTCGAGGGTTTCCATGGCGTGCATGCCGGTCAGCTGGAAGTGCGGCTGGATGCCGTTGTCCATCAGACGCTTGAGGTGCTCGGCGACCCAGGCGGGACCTGCCGGAACAGTCATTTCGCTGTAGGCGGCCTGATACAGGGGATTGGCCAGGGACGTGCCTTCCAGATATTCCGGATACAGCAGTTCCATGATGTTCATCTGGGTGGTGTTGATCGCCACCGTGACCTGATCCGGTTTTGGCGTCAGCTCGGCCAGCATGTGTCGCGTATCGTCCGACAGCCACTTGGCGGCTTCGCCATCGCTTTCCGGCGCGAAGGAAATCGAACCACCGACCTGGATGATCATGTCCGGCACGGCTTCACGCACGCCGGCGATCAATTCGTTGAACTTGGACAGACGCTTGGAACCCTTGCCGTCCAGCTCGCGCACGTGCAAGTGCAAGACGGTGGCACCGGCCTCATAACATTCGACCGCTTTTTGCACCTGTTCGTCCATGGTCAGCGGGATGTCTTCGGGGAAGTCTTCCGGCATCCATTCCGGGCCGTACGGGGCCACGGTGATGACCACCTTTTCCATGTTTTCCGGGTGCAGGGAATCGTCGAAGAATTGCATGAGTTACTCCTGTTTTTATGATTGTCGCGCCCACCCGGGATCGTGCCGGGCAGACGTGTTTACGAGTGCGAATGCAGTAGGGGTCGATCAGTAGGTCTTGTCGCCGATAATCCCGGCACGCTCCATCTTGCGATGGCACGGCGGGTAATCCATGACGGCGTAGTGCTGGGTGCTGCGGTTATCCCAGATGGCGATGCTGTTGGGTTTCCAGCGCCAGCGCACCTGATACTCGGGGATGTAGGCCTGGCTGATCAGGTAGCGCAGCAACTCGCTCGCGCCAGGGTTGGCGTCCTGGCCAAAGCGCACGCGATCGGGGGTGTGGTAGTTGCTCAAGTGCGTCGTGAAGGCGTTGACGAACAGCACCTTCTCTCCGGTTTCCGGATGAGTGCGCACCACCGGGTGCTCGGCATCCGGGTACATCGCCTTGAGCGCCAGACGTTTTTCGATCGGCATGGCGGCGCCAAAGCTTGCTTCGATGCTGTGGCGGGCGCGCAGGTCGGCAATCTTGACCTTTACGTCCTCCGGCAAACGCGCATAAGCCTCGACCATGTTGGCCCACATGGTGTCGCCGCCCACCGATGGGCACTCTACGCAGCGCAGTACGCAGCCCATCGGCGGCGCCTCGCGCCAGGTCGCGTCGGTGTGCCAGGCGTTTTCGTAGCGGTCCATTGGCTGGTCCGGGTTCTTGTAGATGCGCACCAGCCCGGGATGATCCGGATCGCTGCCGGCCACCGGATGATCTTCCAACTCACCGAAGCGGCGGGCGAAGGCCACGTGCTCGGCGCGAGTGATGTCCTGATCACGCAGGAACACCACCCGATGCTTGAGCAACTGAGCACGAATCTCGGCAAAAAGACCGTCGTCATGGACCGCGTCGGCGAGGTTGACGCCGATCAGTTCGGCGCCAATGCTGCAGGTCAATTGTTCGACTTTCATGGCAGACGACTCCCTTAAATGACGAAAATCGAAGAGCCCGTGGTCTTGCGTGATTCCAGGTCGCGATGGGCCTGCACGGCATCCTGCAAAGCATAGTGCTGGTTGATCTCGATCTTGATCCGACCGCTGCCAACGTGGTCGAACAATTCGCCGGCCAGGGCGGCTTTTTCCGCCGGGTCGGCGATGTAATCGGCCAGGGCCGGACGGGTCATGAACAGCGAGCCTTTCATCGCCAGCAGTACCGGGTCCAGGGCCGGGATCGGACCGGATGCCGTGCCGACGCACACCATCAGGCCACGACGCTTGAGCGAATCCAGCGAACCCATGAAGGTGTTCTTGCCGACGCTGTCGAACACCACGTTGACACCGACGCCGTCCGTCAACTCGCGCACGCGCTGGGCGACGTCTTCGTGGCTGTAATTGATGACATGGTCGCAGCCATGGGCCCGGGCGATTTCGCCCTTGACCTCGGTGGACACGGTGCCGATGACGGTGAGGCCGAGCAGCTTGGCCCACTGTGAAACGATCAGGCCCACGCCACCAGCAGCGGCGTGCAGCAGAATGCTGTCGCCGGCCTTGAAATCGTAAATGCGCCGCATCAGGTATGAGGACGTCAAGCCGCGCATGGTCATGGCGGCGGCGGTCTCGAAACTGATGGTTTCCGGCAGCTTGATCAACGGCGCGGCCGGGATCAGACGCTCGGTGCTGTAGGCCCCCAAGGTATTGAGAAAACCGGTATAGGTGACGCGATCACCCACGCGGACATTGGTGACGCCCTCGCCGATGGCCTGGACCACACCGGAGGCTTCAACCCCCATGCCGTTGGGCATCGGGATCGGGTAGGTGCCATTGCGAAAGTAGGTATCGGCATAGTTCAGGCCGACCGCCACATGACGAAGACGAACCTGGCCTGGACCGGGGTCGCCAACTTCGACCTCCTCATAACGAAGGACTTCGGGACCACCGGTTTCGTAGAAGCGTACGGCTTTGGCCATTTTTTCTTATTCTCCAATCTGCAAGATGGGCGTGCTGCGTCGAATTGCGCTGATTGGACTGTAGGACGCCGTCTGGGGAGTCGCTTCTCATCAGACGACAATGGCTTTTCATTTCATGACAACTGCGTGCGTGTACGAATCCCGGAAATGTAAAAGCACGGCAAGTGGGGGCTGATGCCGGGGTACATATCCGTTTCTGCGGTCACGGCGGCTATTGGTTTCGCTTTTACAGCGAGTCACTTGGAAGAGCCCCAAGTAACCAAGGGCTCTTGCCCCTTTCGTTCGGTGCCTCGCTAAGGCTCGGCATGCCCTCGCTCCGGTCCTGCTCCGTGGGCCCGCCGCCATCGGCCATCCATGGCCGGGGGCGGCTAACCCGGCATCCATGCCGGGTTGCCCACTGCGCAGAACCGGAACGAAGCCTCCCGATATAGGGGGCGTACACCTCAAGATCAAAAGCTGGAGGCGAGCTAACGCTCGGCCTGTTGAGTGGTGAGAAGCAAAAGCTGTACGCCGATCTGCTTTATGTGGGAGCGGGCTTGCTCGCGAAGCTGTTGATCTTGCCGTTGCCGTTGCCGTTGCTTTGGCTTTTGATCTTGATCTGCTTGCCCCTTTCCCAGAGGCCGAACGCAGGCGTTGCGCAGGGGGCACCGCGGCAAGGATGCCGCGGTAGCCGCCCCCGGCCATGGATGGCCGATGGCGGCGGGCCCCCGGAGCAATGCCGGAGTGAGGGAATGCCGAGCCTAAGCGAGGCACCGAATGGAGGGGCAAAGCCTTTTGGTTCCTTTTTGGCGTTTGAAAAAGGGCTGGCTGTAAGAGCCAGCCCTTTCAAGGTCTTCGTTTAAACTCTCCCAAAATTCCAGTCAGGGTGACGAAAACGATGTGGGCAGAAGTTCTAGCGCGGTTTGAGCAAAAGACGCCGGCCAGTGTCATGACCAAGTTGAT
>NZ_JAHBDP010000067.1:0-81256 GCF_019956495.1 Pseudomonas sp. BF-B-26
CGGCAGCCGGGGTGGGCGGCGGGACGATGACGTTGTGAGGGCAACCTTTTGTCGGTGGGCGTGAACCGGACTCGCGATCAATTGATCCCTGTAGAAGGACTCACTCTCCGACTGAGGAACTCAAACCATGCAGCCCAAGGCACACCAGCGATACGACCTGACGCTGCTGATGCTGTTTGTGTTGATCGTCGTGGTGTCGGGTTATTCACCCCGCAGCCGAGTGGATTGGGCACTGGAAAACCTGTTGGTGCTGTTCCTGGTGGGCACACTGGTGGCGGTTTCTGGCCGGTTTCGCCTGTCGGCGGTTGCCATCAGCCTGGTATTCGTTTTCCTGTGCATTCACGAACTGGGTTCCCACTACACCTATGCCAAAGTGCCGTACGACCAGTGGTGTTCAGCCTTGACCGGGGTCAGCCTCGATAAAGCGCTGGGGTTGCAGCGCAATCATTTTGATCGGCTGGTCCATTTGAGTTATGGGCTGTTTATGGTTTATCCCATTCGAGAAGTGTTGGTGCGCCTGACGCCGTTGCGGGGTTTCTGGTTGGTGTTTATGGCGTTGAACATCATTCTGTCGACGTCGGCCATTTACGAAATGGTGGAATGGATCGGCGGCGCCTACCTGGGCGACGACACTTCGCGTGCCTTCGTCGGTGCGCAGAACGATCCCTGGGACTCACAGAAAGACATGGCATTGGCGGTGGTCGGCGCCTTCGTCAGCGAGTGTGTGGTTTTGCTGTGCAAACAAAAGCGCGCAGTTCCTCAGGCTGAGCAACCGTTTTAAATCACCGATAAGAAAAACCGATACCCGCTTAAGGATTTCCCTGCGGCGGGGCAGGTACTTGCGGCTTTAGAGTCACGCCCTCGTGATGGCGCATCGTGAGATAGACTCAACAGCGAACATCCGACAGTGGGAGTGACAACGGTGGCGGGATTGCGATGGACTCGCTGATCACGGCCGCAGCGCATGCACTGGCAGCGGGTGATCCGCTCGGCGCGCTGAACCGGGTCGCATTGCGCGACGATGCGCCGGCGCTGGCGTTGCGCGGGATTGCGATGGCGCAACTCGGCGATCTGGTGCGAGCCAAGGCGCTGGTGCAGAGGGCGGCGCGGGCCTTCGGTCCGAAGGAGGCCTTGGCTCGGGCGCGCTGTGTGGTCGCCGAGGCCGAGATCGCGCTGGCCTCCCGGGAGTTGGGCTGGCCGGTGAAGGCGCTCGAGTCAGCGCGGGTGACGCTTGAGACGCACGGCGATCGAGTGAACGCCGCTCATGCGCGGTATCTGCAGATTCGGCGTTTGCTGCTGATCGGGCATCTCGAAGAGGCTGACGTGCTGCTCGCCGAGCTTGACCCCGCGCCATTGCCGCCGGCATTGCGCGCCGCCCACGAACTGGTCGTGGCGGGGATCGCGATGCGACGACTCGAGACGAACAAGGCGCGGTCTGCACTCACAAGGGCCGAGCACGCTGCGCGCGATGCCGATATTCCTGCGCTGACGGCCGAGGTGGAAAACGCTGCCCTTGTCCTGAACACGCCCGTCGCGCGTTTGATTGCCCATGGCGAAGAACGGCCTCTGTTGCTGGAGGAGGTTGAAGCGTTGCTCGCGTCCACGTCGCTGGTCGTTGACGCCTGTCGCTACGTGGTGCGTGGCGCCGGCATGTCGGTCTCCCTCGCCACACGCCCTGTCTTGTTCGCCCTCGCACGGGCACTGGCCGAAGCGTGGCCAGCCGACGTGTCGAGGGAAATGCTGATTGCCCGGGCCTTTCGTTTGAAGCATGCCGATGAGTCCCTTCGCGCGCGGTTGCGAGTCGAAGTCGGGCGACTGCGCGCGGCGCTGAAACCCTTGGCCGGTGTGACGGCTACCCAGCGCGGGTTTGCCCTGGTGTCGCTGGTTGCCTCCGACGTTGTGGTGCTGGCGCAACACGTCGAAGAGAAGCACGGGTCGGTGTTCGCTTTCCTTGTCGATGGTGAGTCGTGGTCGAGCTCGGCCCTGGCGCTGGCCCTTGGCGTCAGCCAGCGCACGGTGCAACGGGCACTCGACGAACTGGCCCGCGCGGGCAAGGTGCAGTCGTTCGGTCGCGGTCGGGCGCGTCGCTGGATGACCCCGCCGGTGCCGGGTTTCGCGACGACCTTGTTACTCCCGGTGCCACTGCCGGGTGACTAGGATGAACGTCACCCACCCGTAACGAGGAATGCCAACATGAAACAGTCAGCAGCCAAAATCGTTCGTGAATATGGACCCTTTGCCGGTGTCGACAAGGTGCACGGCGTCACCTGGGACGGCCGGCACGTGTGGTTTGCCACCGGCGACAAACTCAACGCCCTGGACCCGGCGAGCGGCAAGACACTGCGCTCAATCGATGTCGCTGCCCATGCCGGCACCGCCTTCGACGGCCAGCACCTGTTCCAGATCGCCGAGGATCGCATCCAGAAAATTGACCCGCAGACCGGCCGTGTACTCGCGACAATTCCGGCGCCTGGCGGCAGTGACTCAGGGCTGACGTGGGCGGAAGGGACGCTTTGGGTCGGCGAGTATCGGGATCGCAAGATCCATCAGATCGATCCCGAGACCGGCGCGATTCTGCGCACCCTTGAATCCAATCGTTTTGTCACCGGGGTGACCTGGGTCGACGGTCAGTTATGGCATGGCACCTGGGAAGAAGACGAGAGTGAATTACGCCATATCGATTCGACCACCGGCGAGGTGTTGGAGAGCGTGAAGCTGCCGGCCGGCGTCGGGGTGTCGGGGCTTGAATCGGATGGTGGCGATCAGTTTTTCTGCGGCGGCGGTGGCAGTGGAAAGGTGAGGGCGGTGCGGCGCCCCTGAATAAGGCGCCGCTCAATCATTCAAGGCGCGCCAAACAACATCGTCCAGTAAACGCCTTCATCACTGCGCGCGTCCGCCGCATAGGCTGCGCCCATCTGGGTAAACATCGGGTTCATCAGGTTGGCGCAATGTCCCGGGCTGGCTAGCCAGCCCGACATGGCCTTGCTCGGTGAGCCCTGGCCGGCGGCGATGTTCTCGCCGATCTGCCGGCCACGGAAACCTGCGGCTCTGGCCCGGTCTGCGGGCATGTCACCGTCGGGGTCCTTGTGGGCGAAGTAATTGCCGTAGGCCATCGCCTTGCTGTGCCCTTGCGCCGCTACGCCCAGGGCTGCGTTCCAGGCCAATGGCCGTGCGGCGGCGAAGCGCTGACGACCGCAAAGTCGCGGCGTGGAGCGTGCCGCATTGACCTGTGCCAGCAACGCTTTGCTGACGGCACGCGAATCACCCACGCGACTGTCCAGCACGGGCTGCGCCAGCACCACCTGCCATTCACTCCGGGCGCGACTGACGCCAATGTCGGCATATTGGGTATCGAGCAACGCCCCGCAGTAATCGCTCTGGAGCATGTCGAAGGCCTCATCGGCATCCTGAGCCCCGACCACGCGAATCGTGCGAACGGTCACCGCCTGATAGCCGGACGCCTTCAATCGATCGCGCAAACCGCCGCCATAGCCGATCGGCAAAGCCAGGTTCGACTTCAACGCCAGCGGTGATAACGCACGACCCGCGCGCCCCAGGCATCGATCGGGATGAGCGCGGTAGTCGTTGATGGCTTCCACCAACTGCCTTTCAGCACCGGCGTGGGCGGGGTTGGCGAACAGGGAAAACAGAGGAATGAAACAGAGCGAGGCAACGCGAACGAACAGGCGGGTTTGGCGCATGGATGAATAGCTCTGAGCGGGCAAGTGGAATTCACGGCTCGGCTATGACTGGCGCTTCAACACAAGGTTCACGGGCGAAAGAGACATATTTGCGGTGGCATCAGTGCGTCCGTCAAAGAGGACATGGAGGTGTCGTATGATGGCTTCTTTTTACCCGTCACAAGGATTCACCCATGCCGTTGAGCAAACGCGATCAGGCGCAGATCGAGCGTCGCCTGATTTCCACCCTGACCGAGGCGTGTGAGACGGCCAAAGTGGACATCGTCGGGTTCTGCTGGCTGACCCACGAGATCGACTACGACCTGTTTCCCTCCAGTCTGCGGGTCATCTGGGTCTTCGATACGCAGGCCAACAAGGATCAGGCGCTGGCCAGCGGGCAGGGCGAGCGCATGTTCGAGTTGACTGCCGTTGCGTTACGCGAAGCGGACGTTCTCGTCAGCCCGGTATCGGCCCATGTGCAGTTCGATTCTGAAGAAGCCTGCCAGCGCGCCAATGGCGGAAACTGGCAGCAACGCTTGTCGCGCTCGCTCACTTCGAAAACTTTCGCGCCCCGGCCACGCAAAGGATCACCGCGACGGTAACCCCCAGCATGCCGATGCTGACGTGCTCGTGAAGCAGCGTGGCCGCCAGCGCCAACCCAAAAAACGGCTGCAGCAGTTGCAGCTGGCCGACGGCGGCAATCCCTCCTTGGGCCAGCCCGCGGTACCAGAATACGAAGCCGATCAGCATGCTGAAGAGCGACACGTAAGCCAGGCTCAACCACGCGGCTGGGGTGACTCCCGAGAACGAAGCCGGGGCCATGAACCAGGTCAGCGGGACCATGACGGGCAGCGACAGGACCAATGCCCAAGAGATCACCTGCCAGCCTCCGAGGGTTCTTGAAAGCTTCGCACCTTCGGCATAACCCAGCCCGCAGGCGAGGATGGCCAGCAGCATGAGGATGTCGCCAGTCGGCGAAGCGGTCAGGCCTTGGGAGACGGCAAACCCGACGACCAACGCGCTGCCCAGCACTGAGAAGAACCAGAACACCGGCCGTGGACGCTCCCCGCCGCGCAACACGCCGAACACCGCAGTGGCGAGTGGCAACAGGCCAACGAAGACGATGGAATGCGCCGACGTCACGTACTGCAGCGCCAGCGCCGTCAGCAGCGGAAACCCCACTACAACGCCCATTGCCACGATCGCCAAAGGCATAAGCTGATGCTTGGCCGGACGTTTTTCTTTAAACAGCACCAGCATGCAAAGGGCCAGGAGCCCGGCAATCGCCGCTCGGGCAACGGTCAGAAACACCGGGTCGAATTCCAGCACGGCCAGCCGTGTGGCCGGCAGCGAGCCGCTGAAAATCAGCACGCCGATGAACCCGTTGAGCCATCCGCTCGCGGTCTTTTCCGTTGTTGGGTTTTGCAGGGTCCGTTCCATGTGAGGGCTCTCTGAATTTGCAGAGATCCATCGTATGGTCGATGATCACTACAATCAAAAAATTGTCATGGATACATCTCGACATGCCTCGCTCACGGTACAAGTCATTAGTGGATGCTTTGGCGGCTGACATCCGGTCTGGCCGATTGTTGCCAGGCACGCGCTTGCCGACGCATCGCCAACTGGCGGCGACAGAAGGGCTGGCGCTGGTGACCGCCAGCCGGGTCTATGCAGAGCTCGAAGCCATGGGCCTGGTCAGCGGCGAGACGGGGCGAGGCACGTTCGTGCGGGAGACGTCTTTGCCGCCGGGCTTGGGCATCGACCAGAAGAACGTTGCCGTGGGAATGACCGACCTCAACTTCAACTATCCCTCGCTGCCAGGGCAGGCAGAACTCTTGCGAAATGCCCTGCGCCAACTCGCCTCGGGCGGTGATCTGGAATCCCTGTTGCGCTACCAGCCACACGCCGGGCGCCTGCATGAGCGCGCCTCGGTGGCGCGTCATTTACTCGCCCGAGGGCTGACGGTGGAGGCCGAGCAAGTGCTGATAGTCAGTGGCGCTCAGCATGGGCTGGCCGTGACGATGATGGCGCTGCTGCAACCCGGTGATGTGATTGCTGCGGATGCGCTGACCTATTCAGGGTTCATCGTGCTGGCCGAAGCCTTGCACCTTGAAATCGTGCCCATTCCCGTGACCGAACAGGGGCCTGATCTGGAGGCGCTGGACCGTCTGTGCCGAAGTCGCCGCGTGCGGGCGGTGTACTCGATGCCGACGCTGCACAATCCACTGGGGTGGGTGATGAGTGCCGATCAGCGCGATTCGCTGGTGACGATTGCGCGCAAGCATGACTTGCTGATCATCGAGGACGCCGCCTATGCGTTCCTTGCCGAGAACCCGCCGGCACCGATAGCGCAACTCGCACCCGAGCGGACCGTTTACGTTTCAGGACTCTCCAAGAGTGTGGCCACCGGACTGCGCGTAGGTTTCGTCGCCGCCCCGGCCGAAAAAGTCCCCGCGCTGGAGCGCACGATCAGGGCGACCACCTGGAATACTCCGGGTGTGCTGACGGCGATTGCGAGCACGTGGCTCGACGATGGCACCGTCATGCAACTGGAAGCTGAAAAACGCCAGGATGCGCAGGCCAGGCAAGCCATCGCCGCAGAAGTGCTGACGGGCCTTCCCTGCATTCGCCACCCGTCGTCCTATTTTCTTTGGCTGCCTCTGTCTGAAGATGCGAGGGCCGACCAGATCGCCGCGGCGCTGCTGCGTGAAAAAGTCGCGATTTCAACCGCTGAGCCTTTTGCGACTTCTGCCCATGTACCGCATGCGATTCGCTTGGCGCTGGGGTCGGCAGAGATGGGCGCACTGCGGGAGGCACTGGAAAAAGTGAAGTGGGTGATTGGTGCCTATTCATAGCCCGAAGTCGCCCACCGCCATCTATATTGAAAGGTCCAGTCCGCTGCAGATTACGCAAGCGCCCTGACGCGTGGCGAAGCTTTCGCCCTTGCGATATGGCATTACCCAATGCGTTCTCTGGCCGGTTGGTAAAGCGTCTTCGGTGACCGATAAGCGCACACTCATCACTCATCGTGACCCTCAACTGAGGTAATGAAGATGAAGCACCCATTCGCGGTCGCTATCGCGACCCTCGCGCTTTGCGTCTCTGCCCTTGCCAGCGCCGCTCCCGCCGCCGATCCCCAGGTCATTCAACCCTTCCACGTCAATGTTGCGGACAAGGACCTCACCGATCTGCGCAACCGTATCGCGGCGACCCGCTGGCCGGACAAAGAGACGGTTTCCGATCGATCACAGGGCGCACAGCTGGAACAACTGCAGGCGCTGGTTCGCTATTGGGGCACGGACTACGACTGGCGCAAGGCCGAAGCGCAGCTCAATACTCTGGCGCAGTACGTGACCACCCTCGACGGGGTCGAGATCCACTTTATCTGGGTGCGCTCCCCGCACCCGAACGCTTTGCCGATGATCATGACCCACGGTTGGCCAGGCTCGGTGTTCGAGTTCATCAAGGTCGTCGGTCCGCTCACCGATCCGACCGCGCACGGGGGCAATGCGGCAGATGCCTTCGATGTGGTGATTCCGTCCATTCCTGGCTACGGCTTCTCCGGCAAACCGAGTGGTATCGGTTGGGACCCGGACCACATCGCGCGGGTCTGGGCGCAGCTGATGCAGCGCCTCGAGTACACCCACTACGTCGCCCAAGGTGGCGACTGGGGCGCGCCCATTACCAGCGCGATGGCGCGCCAGGCGCCGACCGGGTTGCGCGGCATTCACCTTAACCTGCCCGCCACGATACCGGCGGAAGCGAGCGCGGCGCTCGCTGTCGGCGGACCGGCACCGGCGGGATTTTCCGACAAGGAACGCGCGACCTACGACGCCGTCGCCACGCTCGTCAAACAGGGGAACCTGGCGTACAGCGCGATGATGGCCGCGCGGCCGCAGATGATCGGTTACGGCGCGACGGATTCACCGGCCTTCCTCGCCGCGCTCATGCTCGTGCATCCAGGCTTTGCCCGGTGGACATACGGCGCCGACCCCCAACAGTCACCGACCAAGGATGAAGTGCTGGACGACATCACCCTCTACTGGCTGACCAATAGCGCCGCCTCGGCAGCCAGGCTCTACTGGGAGAACATGGGGCGAAGCCCGCTTTCTTCGGCCGCACAGAAGACCACCGAGATTTCGCTGCCGGTGGCCGTCACTGTGTTTCCAGAGGATGTCTACTGCCCGCCAGAAACCTGGGCCCGGCGCGCTTATAGCAACCTGATCTACTTCCACCAGGCCGACAAGGGCGGCCACTTCGCGGCCTGGGAACAGCCGCAGCTGTTTACCGAGGAGCTTCGCACCGCGTTCCGGTCGCTGCGCTAGTCGCCGCCATTTACAAACCAGCGCCCAACACCTTGAGGTACTGGGGGCTCTCGGATATCGAGTTGTGCCCCGTACCCGGTATGACCTTCAGCGACGCCACCCCCTTGGCGAAATGCGTGAAGAGCCGCTCGGTGCTGGAACGCGGTATCACTTCGTCGTGCTCCGCCGCGATCAACAGCGTCGGCACCGTGATGTGGGCGGCGTATTTCCAGGATTCAAAGGTGTCCTTGAGCAACCACTTCACCGGGAAAATGGGGAACTGCCGGGCGGCGAGTTCTTCAACACTGTTGTAGGGCGTGATCAGCACCAGACGCGCCGCCGGGCGTTGGCTGGCGAGGCGCACGGCGACGCCCGAGCCCAGGCTGCGACCGACCACCGTAATGTGTGGATGGGTGGCGTAGACCAGATCAAACAAGGTCAGGGCGTCGCGCGAAATCATCTCCTCGGAGGGCGATCCGGAACTGCCACCGTAGCCTCTGTAGTGCAGCAAGTAGACGGCGTGATCGGCAAAGGCTGCGGAAAACGAAGGCAGGCTCCGGGAGACATCTTCGGCATTTCCACCGAAATAGATCAACGCGTTCGGCCCCTCGTGAGGCCTGACAGACACCAGCACCTGCGCGTCGTCGACCGATAACGTGAGCAGCGTTGCCGAGGTGCCGACGGCGCGGGGTTGCGGGAAGTAGATGAGGGCGCGCTGGAACACGAACAGCGCAGCGCAGAGCGCCAGATACACGACGGCGATGATGACGACGGTTGACACCAGGATGCGTGGCATTCGGCTAACTTTAGTGGGCGGCATTGGCGGCTCTGGCCTGAAGACGGCTATCGCTTGATCGCTGTCAGAGTGTAGTAGACCGATCGCGCGACGCACCGGGAGGGCGCCCGGCCCATCGCTGTGAAATGGCTCAACGTCCTGCCGTCGGAAAGAGCGGCGCAGTCGCGGGTAGCTATGCTGATGTGGCCCGCCTCGTGCGTGCGGCGCGAGAAGTGCAGTGGACCGTGGCTGACAGCAAAAATGTGGAAGGGCAATTTCATGAGCCACACTGATGGCTACACGCGTCGAAAAATACTCACGCTGGCTGCCGGTGCTTCGGCGGTTTTCACCTTCGATCCGGCTTTTGCAGCATCCACGCCGTCGACCGAAACAGGAGGCAAGAACATGCTGACCCGGGCCATTCCATCCAGCGCCGAACGCTTGCCGATCGTTGGGCTGGGCACGTATCGCGGTTTTGATGTCGAGCCTTCAAGTCCGGCCTACAAGCAACTGCCTGCGGTGCTGCGTGCGTTGTTCGAGAAGGGCGGGAAGGTGATCGACAGTTCGCCCATGTACGGCCGCGCTGAACAGACGACCGGTGAGCTGCTGTCGATTCATGAGCCGCGCTCGCCGGCGTTTCTGGCCACCAAGGTGTGGACCCGTGGTCGCGAAGAAGGCATCGCGCAGATGGAACAGTCTTTCAAGCTGCTGCAGACCGACCGGATCGACCTGATGCAGATTCACAACCTGCTGGACTGGAAAACCCATTTGTCCACGCTGCGCAAATGGAAGGAAGAAGGGCGCATTCGTTACATCGGCATCACCCATTACACGGCGTCGGCGTATGACGAGGTGGAAGCGGTGCTCAAGGCCGAGCCGTTGGACTTTTTGCAAATCAACTATGCCCTGGACGATCGTGGCGTCGAGAAACGCATCCTGCCGCTGTGTCGCGAGCGGGGCGTGGCGGTGATCTGCAATCGGCCCTTCGGCGGCGGTGATTTGCTCGCGCGCTTGAAGGGCAAACCGCTACCGGGTTGGGCCGCGCAAGTGGGGGTCAACAGTTGGGCGCAACTGGCGCTCAAGTTCCTGCTGACGCATTCGGCGGTGACCTGCGTGATCCCCGGCACCAGCAACCCGCGTTACATGGCGGAAAATGCCGGTGCCGGTTTTGGTCCGATGCTGACGGGGGCGCAGCGCGAGCAGTTGATTGACGTGGTGGGGTAGGCGAACTTTCGAGGCCGGTCAGGTGTTGTCCGGCGGCTGGCGAAATCGCTTCGGGATCGCCTCTTCAAATGGATAAAACGAAAACCAGGGCCTGGCTTCGTCAATGACCCGCTGGACGGACGGCCTGTTCATCAGTCTGTCGAAATAGGCTTTCAAGTGGCCATAGTCGTCGGGGAACGGCTCGAGCGTGCTGGCATAGAAAAGCGCCGGGGCCGCGGCGCAATCGGCCAGACTGAAATCTGCACTGGCGAGCCAGATTCTCGACGCCATCTGGTGGTCGAGCATGCCGTACGTTGTCCGCAGTGTGGAACGTTCTCTGGTCAAATCGCCGTGAGCGTCGCGGATGCGATCGAGCACGATCTGTTGCAGCGGCGTTTGTAGGTAGTGGTCGCAGATTCGGTCCCACAGACGGACTTCCAGCGCGGTGTCCCAATCGTTGGGAACGAGTGGATGTTCACCCGGATAAAATCGGTCCAGGTATTCGATGATGATCGTGGTCTCCGCCACGTTGCGTTGGCGAGCATGGTCGCGGATGACCGGGAACTTGCCGAACGGCCACAGCGCTTGCAGCTCTGTTCTGTCTGCATCGTTGGCGAGATCGATGATCCGCTTTTCGAAGTCGACAGCGTTTTCATAGAGCGCGATGAGCACTTTGTGGCAGAACGACGACAACGGATGGTAGTAAAGAGTCAGCGACATCTCTCAGCTCCTCGAAAGGCAAGTGACCCTCATCATCATAGTCGCCGTCCAGGACGGTCAGGCGCGCGGTGCTAGACTTTCAGGGTGGAATAGACGTTCGAACAAACTGATCCGGCGGTGCGAGGACGAGAACGCTGGAGGTATGACATGACGACTCAATCGCTGGCTAAAGAACACATCAACGTGGTGGTCCGTAATTATGTGGAAGGCATGGTGTTCGCCGATGAAGCCTTGCTGCGACAAGCCTTTCATCCTGCTTGCCGCATCATTGGCCATTACGAAGACAAGCTTGAATGGTTATCGCTGGAGGAATTTATCGGCGCGATCAAGGCCGAAGGGCCGGCGCCCAAAGAGGTCAAACCATTTTGGGAAGTACTCAGCATCGATATCACGGGCGATGCCGCCGCGGTAAAAGTCATTGATGAATATCTCGGCATGCGCTTTACCGATTATCTGTCGCTACTGAACATCAACTATCGCTGGATGATTGTGAACAAACTGTATTACCTGAACGAATAGCACGTGAGCCCGGGAGCCAAAGGGCTCCCGGACATCGTTATGCAATCAGTGCCGATCCAGCCACACCGTCTGGGCATTGCAGAATTCGCGCACACCGAAATGCGAGAGCTCACGGCCAAAACCGCTTTTCTTCACGCCGCCGAAAGTGACACGCGGATCGGAGGCGCAATAGCCATTGATAAACACACCACCGGTTTCCAGTTCATCGGCCATCTGCTCGGCAAGCTCGACGTTGCGTGTGTAAATGGTTGAGGCGAGACCGAATTCGCTGTCATTCGCCAGTGCCAGAGCATGGGCCGCATCGCGTGCGGTGATGATCGAGGCCACCGGGCCAAACAGCTCCTGTTTGAACGAGGTCATCTGGTCGGTGACATCACCGAACACCGTGGGCTCGTAAAAGTTGCCGGGGCCTTCAGCCTTCTTGCCGCCCATCAACAGCGTCGCGCCTTCTTCCAGGGTGTCGCGCACCTGTTGATCCAGTTCATCACGCAGATCAAAGCGGGCCATCGGGCCGATGTAGGTGTCGGAGGCCAGTGGATCACCGACTACCAGTTTTTGCGTGGCTTCGACGAACTTACGTGTGAATTCCTCGACGATGCCTTGCTCGACGATCAAGCGTTTGGCCGCTGCGCAAACTTGCCCGGTGTTCTGATAACGGCCAATCACGGCGGCTTTGACCGCTTCGTCGAGGTCGGCATCGTTGAGCACGATGAACGGATCGGAACCGCCCAGTTCCAGCACGCACTTCTTCAGCGCCGCACCGGCTTGAGCGCCGATGGCCATGCCGGCTCGCACGCTGCCAGTGAGGGTGACTGCTGCGATACGGGGATCGGCGATTGCGCTGGAGACGCCGTCCGGCGTGACATTGATGACTTCGAAGACACCTTCGGGAAAGTCGGCTTGCTTGAAGGCTTCGCGCAACAGATAGGCGCTGCCCATCACGTTGGGCGCATGTTTGAGCACGTAGGTGTTGCCGGCGATCAACGCTGGAACGGCGCCGCGCAGAACCTGCCAGATCGGGAAGTTCCACGGCATCACCGCGAGAATCGGGCCGAGTGGGCGGTATTCAATGCGCGCTTTCCCACCTTCAACCAGCGTCGGCTCAGCGTTCAGCATCGCCGGGCCGTGTTCGGCGTACCACTCGCAGAGTTGCGCGCATTTTTCGATTTCGCCGCGCGCCTGAGTGATCGGCTTGCCCATTTCCAGGGTGATCATGTTCGCCATCGCGGCGGCGTTGTCGCGCAATGCCTTCGCCAGGGCGATCAACAACGGCGAGCGTTGATCAACCGGTTTGCTGCGCCAGGCGCGGAACCCGGCAGCGGCGCGGGACAGGGCGGCGTCCAGTGCTGATGCGGATTCGAAAGGGTAGTGGCCGATCTGCTCGCCGTAGGCGGGGTTGATCGAAATGGCATGGGTGAGGCTGGAAACTTGAGTCATGGCACCGTCCTGCGAGGTGGGGATGCGCTCAGGTTACGGTGGCGTTTGTTTTCTGGAAACTGAATAATACTGAGCATATCGTTCACGTTTGGAGAATGACTTGGATCTGGTTCAGCTGGAAATTTTCAAAGCCGTCGCCGAACACGGCAGCATCAGCGCGGCGGCTCAGCACATCCATCGGGTGCCGTCGAACCTGACGACGCGGATCAAGCAGCTGGAGCTGGATCTGGGCGTGGACCTGTTTATCCGCGAGAAGAGCCGTCTGCGCCTGTCGCCGGCCGGCTGGAGTTTTCTCGACTATGCCCGGCGCATCCTCGACCTGGTCCAGGAGGCTCGCGCGACGGTGGTGGGCGAAGAGCCGCAAGGATCGTTTCCGTTGGGATCACTGGAGAGTACCGCTGCGGTGCGCATCCCTGAGCTGTTGGCTGCGTATAACCAGAAGCACGCCAAGGTCGAGCTGGACCTGTCCACCGGGCCTTCGGGGACCATGATCGACGGGGTGTTGTCGGGCCGACTGGCGGCAGCGTTTGTCGATGGACCGGTGCTGCACCCGGCACTGGAAGGCGTGCCGGCGTTCGAGGAAGAAATGGTGGTGATCGCACCGCTCAACCATTTCCCCATCCATCGTGCGCGGGATGTTAATGGCGAAAACATCTACGCCTTCCGCTCCAATTGCTCCTATCGCCATCACTTCGAAAGCTGGTTTGCCAAGGACGCGGCGGTGCCCGGCAAGATTTTCGAAATGGAGTCCTATCACGGCATGCTGGCGTGCGTCAGCGCCGGTGCAGGCCTGGCGCTGATGCCCCGCAGCATGCTCAACAGCATGCCCGGATGCACCACGGTGAGCGTCTGGCCGCTATCGGAATCGTTCCGCTATTTGCGCACCTGGCTGGTGTGGCGCCGGGGCACGGTGTCGCAAAGCCTGACCATGTTTGTGCGCTTGCTGGAGGAGCGCGGGGTGGTGGGGGATGAGGCGGTGCGCTAGTTCGCGCACGAAAATGTCCAGATCGGCGTGCCGGCTCATTCCCCGGCTTTTGTCGATTTGATCAGATTGCCGCGCAACTTCACGATCGCCTTCTGCAAAATCGTGAACTCGTCGAGCGTCAGGCCCGTCGCGTCGGCGAGGCCCATTTCCGGTTGGCTTTCGCGCAGCTGTCGACCGTTCTTCGTCAGGCTGATCCGTACCTGGCGCTCGTCCTCGGGGTCGCGCTGCCTTTGCAAAAAGCCCATCGCTTCCAGCTTCTTCAGGATCGGGGTCAGGGTGTTCGATTCCAGAAACAGCTTCTCGCCAAGGCTGCCGACGGTCTGATGGTCTTCCTCCCACAGCGCGACGATGGTGATGTATTGCGTATAGGTCAGCCCAAGCTGTTCGAGTATCGGCTTGTATGCCTTGCCGAAGGCCAGGTTGGTGGAATAGACCGCAAAACACAGGAATTCGGAGAGCTTTAGATCAGCAGGGGTGTTGTCTGTGGGTTTCATGTGCTTCCTCGTTGGCCAAAGACGGATGGCTCGCAAAAACTGAAATATACCTCGTATGCGATTGTGTCGGAACGACTCTAACTGACGGTGGCGACCGGCTCGACGGCGGAAGTCGAACCGGTCGTACGGTGCATCATGCGGTCAGGGCGTTGATGACCACGTCGATATTGCCGCGCGTTGCCTTCGAGTACGGGCAGATTTGGTCTGCAGCGTGCGCCAGCTCCGTCGCGACGGCTTGCGTCAAGCCTGGCACGCGAAGCGTCAGCCGGGCCTGGAGGAAGTAGGCCGGACCGGTCTGACCCAGATCGACCTCAATATCAATGGCCAGATTGGGCGGCAGCGTCACCTGCATATTTTTCGCCGCCAGCTCGACGGCAGCGGTGTAGCAGGCCGACCATGCGCCGGCGAAAAACTGCTCTGCCGTTGGGTGCGGCACAATGGCGGCGAACTCGTGTGCCAGCCGAGGGTTTCCCGGCGACGAGAGCTCGATGGCGAGGCCGCGGGAAGAGTTGGCGCCGTCGCTGAATGTCGTGTGGGTTTTGCCTGTGGCCAGGACTTTTTCGATCTTGTTCATGGTTGAGTCCTCAACGTTTAGTTGGGTTTGTAATTCGTATGCGCTTAAAGCGCATACGTCATATGTGGCATATCGACAATGCTGATCGATAGCAACGCCGCGCGGTGCGTCAAGCCGTGAGGACGTTCAGGGCCACGTCAATGTTACCCCGCGTCGCTTTCGAGTACGGGCAGATTTGATCGGCGGTGTGCGCCAGTCTCGTCGCGATATCGTGGGACAACCCTGGCACGCGCAGGGTCAATCGAGCCTGTAGGAAATAAGCCGGACCTGTCTGACCCAGATCGACTTCGATGTCGACGGACAGATCCGACGGCAGCACCACGTTCATCTCACCGGCCACCAGCCCGACGGCGGCGGTGTAGCAGGCCGACCAGGCACCGGCGAACAGTTGCTCGGCAGTCGGGTGCGCCTGGGTAGCGGCGAACACGTGGGCAGGCTTGGCGATGCCGGGCGTCGACAGGGTGATGTCGAGGCTGCCGTCATGGCCGCGCGAGGTAGTGCCAGCGCTGCTGACGGTGGTGTGGGTTTTGCCGGTGGCCAGTACTTTTTCGATCTTGCTCATGATGATTTCCTGAGTGTTTACTGTTTTCGTATGCGCTTATATCGCATGCGATATATTTAATAAATTAAAGCGATCTTCACGCCGTCAGGACGTTCAGCGCCACGTCGATGTTGCCCAGCGTCGCTTTCGAGTACGGGCAGAGTTCGTGGGCGGCGTGCGCCAGTGCGGTGGCGACGTCGTGTGCCACGCCCGGCAAGCGGACAAAGAATCGAGCCTGGAGGAAATAAGCCTGACCGGACTGGCCCAGATCAATCTCGATGTCGACAGATGCATCGGCCGGCAGCACCACTTTTTTCGCCTTGGCGATGTGTTCGATGGCGGAGATGTAGCAGGCCGACCACGCACCGGCGAACAGTTGCTCGGCGGTCGGGTGCGCTTGGGTGGCTGCGAACACGTGGGCCGGTTTTGCGTCACCTGGCGACGACAGCTCGATGTCGAGCTTGCCGTGGGCACGGGTCGCGTCGCTGAACGTGGTGTGGGTCTTGCCGGTAACCAGTACTTTTTCGATCTTGCTCATGGAGTGAATCCTCAACGTTTCAATAGATGTGATTTGTCTGTCGTATACGTTTGTATCGTATGCGATTGAAATAATACTCGCCCAGAGCTCAATCGGTGTCAAGGGGTGGTGCGCGCTCCAGCCGACGAATGGCTTGTTGGTGGGATATGCCGAATTCGTCGTCGACCGGGCCTAAAGCGATCAAGCCGTGGCGTCTGGAATGGGCCAGTCTGGACGGTCTGTCCAAGGAGATGATGATGAAACGACTGTCCCTGGCCGAAGCTCGCGAGCTGGCCGAATCGATCTTGCTGCACCACGGTTTCAACCTTGCCCACGCTCAGGCGGTGGCCGCCACGGTGATTGCCGGGGAGCGCGATGGCTGCGCCTCCCACGGTTTGTATCGGGTATTGGGGTGTGTGAATTCGCTCAGGGCCGGCAAGGTGGTGGCCGATGCCGAGCCACGGGTGATCGACCAGGCACCTTCGATTGTGCGGGTCGATGCGGCGGGTGGTTTCTCCCAGTTGGCGTTTCAGGCGGGCCTGCCATTGCTGGAGGAGAAAACCCGGGCAAACGGGATTGCGGCTCTGGCGATCAATCGCTGTGTGCATTTTTCCGCGCTGTGGGTCGAGATCGAGCAGCTGACCGCTGCCGGTCTGGTGGCGCTGGCGTGTAATCCCAGCCATGCCTGGGTCGCGCCGGCGGGGGGCAGTCAGCCAGTGTTCGGCACCAATCCCATTGCCTTCGGTTGGCCGCGTTCGGGCAAGGATCCATTTGTGTTCGACTTCGCCACCAGTGCGATTGCCCGTGGCGAGATCGAGTTGCATCGACGTGCCGGCAAAGCGATTCCCGAAGGCTGGGGCGTCGATGCAGACGGGCAGCCGAGCACCGATGCGAACGTGGTACTCGATGCCGGCGCGATGCTGACATTCGGCGGGCACAAGGGCTCGGCGCTGGCCGCCATGGTGGAGTTGATCGCCGGGCCGTTGATTGGTGACCTGACCAGTGCCGAATCACTGGCGTACGACGCGGGCAGCAAGTCGTCGCCGTACCACGGCGAGCTGATCATCGCCCTCGATCCGCGACGCTTTCTCGGCGAGGCCACCGAGCAGCACCTGGCCCGTGCCGAAGTGATGTTCCAGAGCATACAAGGGCAGGGCGCCCGCTTGCCGTCGCAACGGCGTTACGAGGCGCGGGCGCGCAGTCTGGTGGAGGGCGTGCAGATTCCCGAAGCCTTGTACAACGACTTGAAAGCCCTGCTGGATTGAAGAAACGGAGGGCAACCAAACCTGTGGGAGCGGGCTTGCTCGCGAAGGGGCCGTAACCTCCAACATTTCTGTCGACTGTTACACCGCTTTCGCGAGCAAGCCCGCTCCCACAGGAGGTCGCTGCTCGATTGAGTGGTTTTACAGCGGTTCGCGGTGGCTGTTGCCATCGACCAGACGGGCGATGCCCAGCGGATTGGCGTTTTTCAGCGCGTCGGGCAAGAGCGCATCCGGGCAATTCTGGTAGCACACCGGGCGCAGGAAACGCTCGATGGCCAGGCTGCCGACCGAGGTGCCACGGGCATCGGAGGTGGCCGGGTAGGGCCCGCCATGCACCATCGCATCGCAGACTTCGACGCCGGTCGGGTAGCCGTTGAACAGTACCCGGCCGACTTTCTGTTCAAGCAGCGGCAGCAGCTCGTCATGGGTTTGCAGGTCACCGGCTTCGGCAATCAGGGTGGCCGTGAGTTGACCGTGCAAACTCTGCAACGCCCGTAGCAGTTCGGCCTTGTCGGCCACGTCCACCAACACGGTAGTCGGACCGAACACTTCTTCCTGTAACAGAGGATCGCCATTGAGCAGCAGGCTGACATCGGCCTTGAACAGCTGCGGCTGGGCCTGCTTGCCCTGTTGTTCACGACCGGCGAGGTGGCTGATGTGCGGATGCGTGTGCAGCGCCTGCACGCCCTTGGCGTAGCTGGTTAACGTGCCGGTGTTGAGCATGGTTTGCCCCGGCTGGTCGGCCATTACCGCGCTGAGCGATTGAATAAATGCGCTGAACTCGGGGGAGCGAATGCCGATCACCAATCCGGGGTTGGTGCAGAACTGGCCGCAACCGAGCACCACTGACGCGGCGAGTTCACTGGCGATTTTCTCGCCCCTCAGTTTCAGGGCTTCGGGCAACACCAGCACCGGATTGATGCTGCTCATTTCGGCGAACACCGGAATCGGCTGAGGCCGTGCGGCAGCCATGTCGCAGAGGGCGCGTCCACCCTTGAGCGAACCGGTAAAACCCACCGCCTGGATCGCCGGATGCTTGACCAGCGCTTCGCCGACACCCGCGCCGTAGATCATGTTGAACACACCCTTGGGCATGCCGGTTTGCTCGGCGGCGCGCAGGATTGCATCGGCCACCAGTTCGGCAGTCGCCATATGCCCACTGTGGGCCTTGAACACCACTGGGCAACCGGCGGCCAGGGCGGCAGCGGTGTCGCCACCGGCGGTGGAGAACGCCAGCGGGAAATTGCTCGCACCGAACACCGCGACCGGGCCCACGCCGATGCGGTACTGACGCAGATCCACACGAGGCAGCGGCTGACGCTCGGGCAAAGCGCGGTCGATGCGCGCACCGTAGAAATCGCCACGGCGCAGGACCTGAGCGAACAGGCGCATCTGGCCGCTGGTGCGCCCGCGCTCACCTTGAATACGCCCGGTTGGCAGCGCCGTCTCGCGGGTGACCAGGGTAACGAATTCATCGTTCAGCGCATCCAGTTGCGCGGCGATGGCGTCGAGAAATTCTGCGCGCCGGCTCGCCGGCAAGTTGCGGAAGGTTGGGTAGGCGGCAGCTGCGGCTTGGGCGGCGGCGTCGACTTCTTCAACGGTGGCTTGCATGAACGAGTAGGGCAGCGCTTCACCGGTGCTGGCGTCATGGCTTTGCACGGTAATGTTGCCGGCGGCACTGCGCGCACCGCCGATGTAGTTGTGGCCGATGATGTGGGGCATGAAAAACTCCTGTCGAAAAGGGGCAAAGGCAAAGGCGCGCCGGACACAAAACTGTGGCGAGGGGGCTTGTCGGGACGCCGCATCGCCCCGTTCGACCGCGTAGCGGTCGCAAATTCAACGAATGGGGAGTGCCTGACGCAGCCGATCACTGGTTTTGGGGCCGCTTCGCGACCCAACGGGGACAAGTCCCCTCGCCACAATTGATCGCCAGGCTCAAGCCAGCGAATCACCCCGGCGAGCGGTGGCGGGTTCGGCGTTGTTCAGGGCAGCGATCCGCGCCGCAGATTCGCTATCCACCAGGTGCAGCGACTTGCCACGGGTTTCCCGGGTCAGGCCGACGGCGACGATGGAGATCAGCGCGGCGCCGACCAGGTACCAGGCGATGGGTGTCGAGCTGTGGTACTTGTTGAGCAGGGAGAGGGCAATCAGCGGCGCCAACGAGCCGGCGAAGATCGGTGCCACCTGGTAGCACAGGGACAACGCCGTATAGCGCACGTGGGTCGGGAACATTTCCGCCATCAGCGCCGAGTAGGGGGCGTAGGTCATCGACTCGATCGCCAGGCCCAGGGTGATTGCCCCGATGATCAGCCAATTGTTGCCGGTGTCCATCATCGGGAAGCCGATGAAGCCCCAGAACGCGGTGAGGATCGCACCTGTCAGGTACACCGGTTTGCGTCCGACCAGGTCGGACAGATAACCCATCAGCGGGATCATGAAAAAATGCAGCAGATGCGCGCCGAACATCAGAAACAGAATCTCTGAAGTGTCCTTGTGCACCACCAATTTCAGGTAGGTAATCGAGAAGGTTACAACGGTGTAGTAAAGAATGTTCTCGGCAAACCGCGCGCCGATACCGACCAGCACCGCACGCCAGTGATGACGCAGCACTTCGACCACGCCCAATTGCTGTTGCTTGTTTTGCGCCTGACGGGCCTGGGCTTTCTTGAAGATCGGCGCGTCATCGACGCTGGTGCGAATCCAGTAGCCGATCAGCACCACCACCGCCGAGAACCAGAACGCTACACGCCAGCCCCACGCGAGGAATTGCTCCTCCGACAGGTTCGACGACAACAACAGCAACGCGACGGTCGCCACCAGGTTACCGGCCGGGACACCGGCTTGCGGCCAGCTGGCCCAGAAGCCTCGGCGATTGTCCGGGCAGTGTTCGGACACCAGCAGAATCGCACCGCCCCATTCACCGCCGAAGGCGAAACCCTGGATCAGCCGCAGCAGCACCAGTAACACGGGCGCGGCGTAGCCGATCTGATCGAAACCAGGCAGGCAACCCATCAGGAACGTGGTGATGCCGACCACCACCAGGCTCAGTTGCAACAGGCGTTTGCGGCCGAACTTGTCACCGTAGTGACCGAACACCAAACCACCCAATGGGCGGGCGAGGAAGCCGACCGCATACAGGGCGAAGGCGGCGAGGATGCCATCGATCGGGCTGTCGGTTTGACGGAAGAACAGCTGGCCGAAGACCAGTGCCGAGGCAGTGCCGTAGAGAAAGAATTCATACCATTCGGCGACAGTGCCGGCCATGGCGGCGGCCACGACACGTTTGAGTCCCGAGGGTGTGGTTGCGCGGGCGGTGCAGTGAGGAGTGGGCATGCTGACGTTTCCTGTAGAGGCGCAGAGACAGGCAGCCGGGCCGGGTCCTCAAGGACCCGCCCGGCAATCACTCAGAGACCGACGTCCGGCAGTTCCGGACGATTGGCCAGGGCCTTGGCCATGATCTGCTCGACGAAAACCCGATCGGCTTCCGGCAGGGCCAGGCGTGGTGGACGGGTCAGGGCACTGCCGCGACCGGCGATGGCTTCGCACAGCTTGATGCACTGCACCAGATCGGCACGGGCGTCGAGGTGCAGGATCGGCATCAGCCATTCGTAGATCGGCATGGCTTCGGCGAAGCGACCGGCCTTGGCCAGGCGGAAGATGGTTTCGCCTTCTTTCGGGAATACGTTGGACATGCCCGAGACCCAGCCTTCGGCCCCCACGGCGATGCTTTCCAGCACCACGTCATCAAGGCCAGCGAACAGCACAAAACGGTCGCCCACTTCATTGCGCACGTCGATGAAACGGCGGGTGTCGCCGGAAGAATCCTTGAAGCACACCACGTTGTCGCAGTCGGCCAGGGAAATCAGGATGTCCGGGGTGACGTCGTTTTTGTAGATCGGCGGGTTGTTGTAAACCATCAGCGGTACGTCGGCGTTTTTCGCCACGTAGCGGTAGTGTTCGGCGGTTTCGAACGGCTTGGAACCGTAGACCAGCGCCGGCATCAGCATGACCCCGTCAACGCCAACCCGGCGCACCGCGTTGGCCACCTTGGCCGCTTGAATGCTGGTGAATTCAGCCACACCGCAAATCACCGGCACGCGACCGCGGGAAGCGTCGACCGCGACTTCGGTCACGGCGATTTTTTCTTCGGCGCTCAGCGAGGTGTTTTCCCCCACCGAACCGCACACCACCAGGCCCGACACGCCGTCACGGATTACGTTGGAAATCACCTGGTGGGTTTTTTCCAGGTTGATGGAGAAGTCGTCGTTGAATTGAGTGGTCACCGCGGGGAAGACGCCACTCCAGTTAATGCGCTTGCTCATTGTTGCCTCCGGTTCGTTAATTGTATTTCGTATACGATATTTCAAGTGATAAGACTCGGCCAGTGCTTTTTTCAGTTACGAGGGGTTTTTTTACTAGCCGTTGGTCAGAGTTTTTGGGTGAGGGTGTGTAAGGCCGTGCTCAGGCCCCAGGCCAGGTGTCAGAGAGTCGATAGCCTTGTGGCCACGGATCGCTCGGATCGAGCAGCAATTGGTGAGTGCCGGTGATCCAGGCCCGGCCGGAAATGCACGGGTAAATTGCCGGGCGTCCGGCCACTTCGGTCAGCGAATCGATGCGGCAGTGAAACTCTGAACCGATGATCGAACGGCCGATAAAACGCTCGCCGACTTGCATCAAGCCCTTGGCCTGCAGCACCGCCATGCGCGCCGAGCAGCCGGTGCCGGTGGGCGAACGGTCGATCTTGCCGGGTTGAATCACCACCGCGTTGGCGCCGGCGGCGATGCCATTTTCATAGACGAGGGGCGCAGCAATCTGGCAGAAGGAAATGTGCGACCACTCAGGGTTCAGCGGATGGACGAAGCCCAATTGTTCGTTGGCCGCGCGGGTGATTTTCAGCCCGACCTCGACCAGCTCCGCCGCTTCATCAGGACGAATGGAAAAGCCCAGGCGCTTGGCATCGGCGATCACAAAACTGTCGCCGCCGTACGCGGTGTCGACTTGCAACGAGCCGACACCTTCAACTTCGATCCAGGCGTCGAGGCGGTCAGCGAAGGAGGGCACGTTCTTGATTTCCACTCGTTCGACCTTGCCGTCACGGCAGTCGGCCACCGCTTCGATCAGTCCGCCCGGTGCTTCGAGCACCAGCCGGGTTTGCGGTTCGGTCATCGGCAGGATGCCGCTGTCGAGCAACACGGTGGCCACGCACAGTGAGTTGGAGCCGGACATCGGCGGTGTGTCGGCCGGTTCCATAATGATCCAGGCCACCTGCGCCCGAGGATCCTTGGCCGGCACCAGCAAGTTGACGTGACGGAACACGCCGCCGCGCGGCTCGTTGAGGACGAAGTTGCGCAGGGTCTGATCCTTGGCAATCCAGCGCGACTGTTCCCACACGGTGGCCCCGGGTGGTGGCGCGACGCCGCCGACGATCACGTCGCCGACTTCGCCTTCGGCGTGGCAGCTGACTACATGGATGACTTTCGATGAGCGCATTGTCTGCTCCTTGTTTTGTCTGTTAGGGCCCCTTCGTCGGAACGCCGCCCGGAGCAAGCCCGCTCCCACAGGGTTTGATGGTGTACACAAAATCACTGTGGGAGCGGGCTTGCTCGCGAAGGGGCCATCCGCTACTTCACTGATTTCAGGAACGCCGCAGTTTCCGCATGCACCGGATTACCAATCACCTGATCCGGCGAACCAATCTCATGCACCAGCCCATTGCGAAAGAACGCCACACGATCAGACACATCCCGGGCAAAGCGAATCTCATGCGTCACCAACACCATGGTCATGCCGTCTTCGGCGAGCATGCGCATGGTGTCCAGCACCTCGCCCACCAGCTGCGGATCGAGGGCCGAAGTGGCTTCGTCGAACAGCATGTAGTCCGGCGACATGGCCAGGGCGCGGGCAATTGCCATGCGCTGTTGCTGACCGCCGGAGAGCTTGCCGGGAAAGGCCTTGAGCTTGTCGCCCAGACCGACGTGGGTCAGTTGTTTCACCGCCAGTTCCTCGGCTTCGGCCTTGCTCTTGCCCAGTACTTTGCGCGGCGCCAGCATCACGTTTTCCAGCACGGTCAGGTGCGGGAAGGCGTTCCATTGCTGGAAGACGATGCCGATCTTCTGCCGCAGGCGGTTGAGGTCCGTGGCGCTGTGATGGACCTCGACACCGTCGACGCGGATGTTGCCTTTCTGGATCGGCTCCAGGCCGTTGATGCACATCAGCAGGGTCGACTTGCCCGAGCCGGAGCCGCCAATGATCGACACCACCTCGCCCTTGTTCACCGTCAGGTTGACGCCCTTGACCACTTCGAGGTTGCCGAAGGATTTGTGTACGTTGTCGATCTCAATCATTTTCTTGCCACCTTCTTTCCAGACGAGCGCCGAGGCGAGCGACCACCAGGCTCATGACGTAGTAGATGAGGCCCGCGATGCACAGCACCAGCAGCGGCTCCTGAATGCGGGTCACGATGGTTTGCGAGGCGCGCAGCAGTTCGACGATGCCGATCCACATCACCAGCGCGGTGTCTTTCATCACGCTGAGCACCAGGTTCAGCCAGCCGGGAAAGGCTACGCGCGTGGCCATCGGCAGGACGATCCAGCGCAAGTCCTGCAGGAAGCTCAGGCCCAGCGAGCGACTGGCCCGGCGCACGGTGAACGGCACTGACAGCACACCGCTGCGCACGATCTCGGTGAAGTACGCGGCGGCGTAGACCCCGAGCACAATGCAGCCGACGCTGAAGGCACTGATGTTCAAGCCGACAATGCTTTTCAGCGAGTTGAACAACACAAACTGGATCAGCAACGGCACGCTGCGAAACACGTCCAGCACCCAGGCCAGCGGCAGGCTGGCGCGCGGCAACAACGCCCGCAGCAAGCCGAACAGCAACCCGGCGAAGGAGCCGAGGATGATCGACCAGAACGTGAGTTTCAGAGTGACCCAGGCACCATCCAGCAAGAACAGCAGGTCATTCCAGGAAAAACTGGTGGTCAACATGCTCACCTCCTCAGTAGCGGAACAGTCGCCAGGCCATCAGCCGGGCGACGGCGACGATCGCCTTGGCAATCAGGTAATACAGCGCCGCGGCGATGGCGAAGTATTCGAAGGTGCGGAACGTCTTGACGTTGTAATCCTGGGTCACGCCGGTGAGGTCATTGTTCAGCCCGACAATCACCCCCAGCGACGTCATCAACACCGCCCAGACCATCTGGTTACTCAACGGGTAGAACACGATCCGCAGCAGCTGCGGGACGATGATCATCCGGTAGGCCTGGAAGGCACTCATGCCCAGCGAACGCGCGGCGCGCACTTGCGTGCCGGGCACAGCCTTGAGGCCGCCGCGAAAGTTTTCCGCCAGGTAACCGGCGTTGTTGAAGGTGATCCCGGCCAGCAGCGCGAACCATGAGCTGACGTGTAAATCGAGCGAGCCGAGGCCGAAGTAGAGGACGTAGATCTGGAACAGCGACGGGGTGTTGCGGGCGATCGACACCCAGCCGTTGCCGATGCCGCGCAACAACGGTTGTTTGGCTTCGCGCATCACCGTCAGGGCCAGGGCGATCAGCACGCCGAAGATCATCGACAGCGCAGCGGTCTCGAAGGTAACCCAGGCGCCGGCGAGCATGTCCGGCAGGGCGCGCAGGGTCGCGCGCCATTGGAAGGTGTAATCAAACATGCGCGGGGTTCTCCAGAGAAGCGGCCGATTGCAGCCAGGCCGGCAAACGACCACTGGCCGTGGCGCTGCAGGCGGCGTCGACACATTCGGCGAGGTTGGCAAAGTGCACCTTGCGGCCCACCAGGCCGGGTGCGTAATGGGCGTACTTGCCCGAGTTGGTCATCAAGGTTTTGGCGGTCAGCGGGATCACCGGTTCGCCGAGCAGCTCCAGCACCGCACGACCGCAGGTAATGGCAAGCACTACTTCGGGGTGTTTGTGCCGACCCCGGCACAGCCGCGCCAGATGCGCGAATTCGCTGAGGGAGAAATGGGGGTTGCCCAGCGAGACCACATCCACCCGGTTGTCGCGGGCACTGTTGAGTTCGCGCCAGCTGAGCAGCAAATCCTTCTGGCGGATTTTTTCCACCGGCACGGGGACATTCGCCTCCAGCACCTGCCTCGGGTCGAGTGCTTCCGGGGTCACCCCGGCGATGTGAAACAGCGGCGCGGCAGAGGTGGTGGCGAAAGCCGCGCCGAAGGCTTTCAAATCATCCAGGCTCGGCTTGCTGCGTTCCAGTCCCAGCACCAGTGGAATCCGGCTGCCGGCCAGGGCACCGATGTGGTAACCGAGCAGCGGATAGAAGGCATCGTCCAGTTCAGCTAAAACCGGCAATTCGATTTGCAGTCTCGCTTTACGTTGCGCGTCCAGATGGCAACCGATCAGGGGCGCGCGGCCGGTCAGGGCGATGCAGATATCCAGGTAATCCGGGTATTTCAGGGTGCGTGCGCCGAGCACGCTGTTGGCATACACCACGGCGTTGGATTCGGCCCAGACGATTTGCTCGCCGGCCTTCGGCGCGCTGTCGAGCAGGTAGGGCGCGCAGGTAAAACTCAGCTGTGCGCCCATCGCCATGTAGGCATCGCCCAGAGCGCTGGCCGGTACCCCGAGTGCCGGATCAATGCCCAACTCGCGCCAACGGCGTTGGTCGACGGAAATCGAATTGAGGGTGGTCGGCACCCGCACTTTGGCTCCCCACTGCACCAGTTGTTCGGCGAAGCGCAGGCTCGCAGGTCCCGTATAGATGCAGCCGTCGATGTGTGCCTGGGTGACATCCACCAGACTGCGCGCACCTTGCAGTTCAGCCATGCGCAGGACGATCTGCATCGCCACTTGGGCGGCCTTGCCATGCTCGCCGTCGAGCAGTGCCTGATCGTGTTCGGTGAGTTCGATAGCGGTGCTTTTTTCTGTTGTCTGCAACGGACTGTCGAGTGCCTGCCAGGCATCGCCCGGCAGGTGTTCGAACAGGGTCACGGTTGAGGCTTCGACCCGAGCAAAGGCCTTGCCGCGCAAGGCGGCGAAGGCCTCCCGGCCGATGCACAGCACCGGCAGGGAACGCTCGAAAATGGTCTGTGCCACAAGCACGCCCAGGGTCAGGATCTCATCGGGTTCGGCCAGCACCAGTGCGGCGGGCGCGTGACCGTTGCTGATCAGTTCCATCAGCACACTGCTGCCGGTGCATGAGCCGCGACCACTGGGGATCGCCAGCACCCGGCCGGCTAGATGTTCGCCGCTGAGCGGGTGGTGACGGTCGATGATCTCTCCACTAAACGGATCGACCCCGCCCCAGAAACTCAAGCCCACATCGGCAAACAGCAGGGCGCCTTGGGCGGCGCCGGCGACCAGGCTGCGACCGGTCAGAGAGGTTGGCCTAGGCATGCCGGACACCTCAGTAATAGACCTTGGGCACGGTCAGGTCGGTGGGTGAAATCTCGGTGCCGACCCATTTGGTGAACAACTCGTTGTAGCGGCCGCTGCGCACCTGCTGATTGACGAACAGGTTGAGGTAGTTGAGCAAGCCATACTCGTTGCGCTTGGCGCCCAGGGACACGTAGTCGATGGTGTACGGCGCGTTACCGGCGATTTTCAGGTTCTTGTATTTGCCCGACTTGATCGTGGCAGCAGCCACGGTGTTGGTGACCACGGTAGCGTCGATGTGACCCTGGGCGACCGCCAGCAGCGTGTCGTTCTGCGACTGATAGGCGCGGAAGGTGCCGGTGCCCCAGTTCTTCACGTCTTTTTCCAGAGCAATGGCTTCATAGGTGCCGCTGGTGTTGCCCAGGGCTTTGCCTTTGATATCGGCGAAGCTGTTGATGCCGGTGTTGTCGCGGGTCAGCACGACCATTTGGAAAGCGAAGTACGGCACGGTAAGGCCGACGGTCTTGGCCCGTTCGAGGGTATCGGAGGTGGAGGCGACGATCACGTCTGCGCGCCCGGAGACCAGTGCCGGAATTCGATCCGGGAAGGGCGTTTCAACCACTTCCGCGTCGACCCCGAGGATTTTCGCCAGGTCGCGGCAGTAGTCCACGTCGAAACCGGCCGGGTTGTTGCCTTCATCGCGAAAACCCATCGGCGGGAAGTCCAGGGTCACGGCGCAGCGCAGCTTGCCCGAACCAATGATGTCGTCGAGCTTGTCGGCCTGGGCGGTGGCGATAAAGGAGGTACTGAGAACAGCGCTGAGGGCTACGGCAAATGCGGGGTTTTTCATAGAGGCCTCGTTGTCGGAAAGTGCTGTTGGATATCGTATTGTGAATTTCGTATACGATATTAGATTGGCAATGAGCGTGCCTGTTTCCGAACTGAGGCGAGAATTATTCGCCAAGCCTTGAGCTAAAGGTCTTACAAGATTGTGGGAACAGGGCGTAGGAAAAGAGCGCCTCGGCGGGCCGTATCAGGCGGTGTTACAGAAGGGAGCAATGGGAACGCCGGGCGCCCCTTAAAGGAACACTCGCCCCGGTTCAGCGACGGCTTTCGCGATACTGACTTGGCGCCAGGCTGGTCAAGGCGCGGAACTGCCGGCTGAACGCGCTGTGGTCGGTGTAACCGCAGCGCAGGGCGATCTCGGTGATGGGCAGGTCGGTGTGCAACAAAAGCCGGGAGCCTTCTTCCAGGCGCGCCTTGTGAATCATCTGCCGTGGGGTGAGCTGGAACACCCGTTTGCAGTGGCGCTCCAGTTGCGCCACGGAAAACCCGGCGATTGCGGTCAGTTCGGCGAGGCTGATCGGCCTGGCGAAATGGCTGCGGATATGCGCGTCCACCGCCGCAAGTTTCTGGAAGGCCGGATGACTGGACTGTGGCGCTTGCAGGTCGCGGGAAATGCCGGCCAAACCGACGATCTGACCTTGCAGGTCGCGCAATGCGAGTTTGTGGGTCAGGCACCAGACCGGTTGGTTACCGTAATACAGGTGCAGTTCGAGTTGGTCGGCCAGTTCACGGCCGGTGGACAGCACCCGTCGATCCTGCTCGGTGTACAGCGGGCCGAAACGCTCGGGAAAGACCATGTCGGCGGTGCGTCCGAGCAGCTCGTCACTGTGTTTGAAGCCGCAGCGCCGGGCCAGGGTCTGGTTGACGAAGGCGTAGCGGGCTTCGCTGTCCTTGATGAAAAACACCACATCCGACAGGGTGTCGAGCAACGCCGCGATCGGCTGCAGACTGCTCAGCAGGGTGGGCAGGTCGCAGGGTTTGAAGGTAGTGAGCGAGGCATACATGGCGCTGGGCGTCTGGAGGCAATGCCCGGGATCATAAAGACTCGGCGACGGAGCCGAAAGCCCCGGGCCGGCATTCAGGCCGGCGGGGTGTCGTCCAGGCACAGCAAGGTCTCGATCCGCGCCGGACTGAACGGCGGGCGTGGTGCCGCAGGTTGCCAGCCGAACAGGTGCTGCAACGCGCCGCCACACACCCGGCCCTGGCAGGCGCCCATGCCGCAGCGGCTGGCCAGTTTGGCCTCGCGCCAGTCAGTGTGCCCGGCAAGCGCTGCGTAAGGCACGTCTTCGCAACGGCACACCAGGGTGTCGGGTTGTGCCAGCGATTTGAGTTGCGGGTCGAGGGTGAATGCTTTGTTGAGGGCGTTGGCGAAACCCTGCCAGCGCGCACGACGCGGCCACAATGCTCGGGCCGAATCAAGGTCACCGACGGCGGCGTGGCCAGCGATGGCGCCTTCGACCAACGCCAGTTCACTGCCACCGAAACCGGTGCATTCACCGGCCGCGTAGTGATCGGCGCGGCGAGTGGTCTGCCAGGCATCGACGGCGATCGCCTGGCCATCGAGTTCGCAGCCCAGAGCCTGGCCGAGCTGGGTGTTGGGGATCAGACCGAAGCCACAGGCCAGGCGATCACATTCCAGTTCGATGATTTTCCCTTGCTGTTGCAGGCGCACACCTTCCAGTCGCTCACTGCCCAGGGCGGCCAGTACATAGGTTCCGGTACGGTAATGGCGGTCGAACAACGTGACCGACTGCATCAGCTTGTTGGGCCAGCGTGGCAGTTGCGCGGCGAAACCGCCAACGGCGGCCGCGCAGGCTTGCTCGGCGATGCGCAGCACTTGGGCGCCGTTGTGTTTTGCGGTGGCGGCGCTGGCCAGCAATAACGGTCCGCTGCCGGCAATCACAAGGCGTTCGTCCTGCACCGGCAGCCCGCCTTTGATCAATGCCTGAAGGCCACCCGCACCCGTCACGCCGGGCAGCGTCCAGCCGGGGAAGGGCAGCAGTAATTCGCGAGCACCGGTACACAGAATCAGTTTGTCGTAACCGATCACCCAGCCTCGATCGGCGTCTTCGACCAGCAGTCGTTTCGGCCCGGCGCAGGCGATCACTCGAGTGCCCGAATGACGGCGGATGTTGCTGCACGCTTCCAATCGCTCGCGCATCTCACGCGCCGGGTTCGGCAGCTTGGCTTGAGGCCCATCACGCCAGATTTGCCCACCCGGCAACGGGTTGTCATCGAGCAGGACGATGCGCGCACCGCTTGACGCGGCGGCGAGCGCAGCGGCCATGCCGGCGGGACCGGCGCCGATGATCAGCAGGTCGGCGTATTCGTTCATGCTTGAGTCTCCACGTGCATGCCGTCTCGGCACAGCGTCTGGCAGGCCAGTCGTCGCCGACCGTCGATGGTCACCCGGCATTCCTGGCAAATGCCCATGCCGCACAGCGGTGCGCGACGTTGGCCACTGACCGAGGTGCGCGTGCAGCCGTCGCCACTCAGGGCCAGTGCAGCGGCGACGCTGGTGCCCTCGGCAACTCGCAGGGCACGCCCGTCCAGCATCAATTCAGGCATAAACGGACTCTCCGAGAAAACGTTGCGGCAGATACGGTTGCGCGGCCAGCGGCGGCGTTTCGTCGAACAACTGCGCGACCAATAGGTCGGCGGTGCCGGGGGCGGTCGTCACGCCGAGGCCCTCATGACCGACCGCCAGCCATAAGCCTTTGCGTTGCGGATGCTGACCCACCAGCGGCAAGCCGTCGGGGCTGGCAGCGCGAAAACCGGTCCAGGCGCGGATGCCGTTGAGCTGCGCCAGCCCCGGCATGTAGTAGGTGGCACGCCGGAGCATTTTCGCCAGCATCCAGCCCTCGACCTGCGGGTCGGTGGTGCCGAATTGTCGTGAAGCGCCGATGAACAATTGCCCGGTCGGTCGAGGTTGGATATTGCATGCAGTCGATGGGCCAGTGGCGTTGTGGGCACTGGTGACGTAACCAAGTTCCACCAGGGTGTGCGTGACCTTGCCGGGGTAGCGGTCGGTGATCAGCAAGTGACCTTTCTTCGGCTCTATCGGCAATTCGGGGCAGAGCTCGTTGGCCTGGACGCCGTTAGCCAGAATCACCGCTTCGGCGCTTAGCCAGTGGCCGTTGTCGAGTCGCACGTGATTGCCGTCGACTTCGCTGACTCGCGCCCGGCGTTGGCTGATGTTCGGTGTGTCGAGCATCCAGTTGGCGGTTGCCGGCGCATAAAGAATGCCGTCGCCATTGATCAGCAGTCCGCCTTCCAGGCCCTCGCGCAGTTCCGGTTCGCGTTGGTGTAAGGCGCTGCTGGAGATCAATTCGCAGGCCACGCCTTGGGCTTGCAAGTTCAGGTATTTGCTGTGGGCGACGACCATTTCTTCGGCATTGGCGGCCAGCCAGAGGGTGCCATTGCACCGGTAGGCGCAGCCGTCGGGCAGGGCCGGCGCCAGTTCGCGCCAGCGTTGCAGGGAATATTGGCTGAGGGCCAGTTCGGCCGGGTTGTCGTCGAGGACCAGCAAGTGGCCCATGCCCGCCGCCGTAGCGCCGGGCAGGCCGGCGTCCAGCACCAGCACACGCAAGCCGCGTCCCGCCAACGCCTGGGCACAAGCGGCGCCGATGATGCCGGCGCCGATCACGATCACATCGGCCACCCGGCCCTCGTTCACGGACGAATGCCCCAGGCGAACGGGTCGTCCTGTTCGATGATCAGGCTGGCTTCGGCGCTGATAAAGGCGCGGCCGCGAATGGTCGGCACGATGCGCTCGCCCTGAAGTTCGTAGGAACCCTCGAACTCGCTGCCGATGACACTGGCCTGACGCCAGATCTGTCCCGGCTGCAATTTGTCGTCGGCCGCCAGGCACGCCAGTTTTGCGCTGGTGCCGGTGCCACAGGGCGAGCGGTCATAGGCCTTGCCGGGGCAGAGGACGAAGTTGCGGCTGTCGGCCTGCACGTCATCGGCGAACAGCTCGACATGGTCGATCAAGCCGCCGTCTTCGCCGCGAATACCCTGAGCCTCCAGTGCTTGCTGGACGGCGAAGGTGTAGGCGGTCAGCGCATCGAGGTTATCGCCGGCAACGCGCAGGCCATGCTCGGCAATCAGGAAAAACCAGTTACCGCCCCAGGCAACATCGCCGGTCACTTGACCGATCCCCGGCACCTGCAGCGACAGCGCTTTGCGGTAACGGTAGGCCGGCACATTGCGCACGCTGACCGAATGGTCTTCGTGCAGCGTCGCCTGCACCGTGCCCACCGGGGTTTCGATGCTGTGGACCCCAGGGCCGATCTTGCCCAGATGCGCCAGCGAGGCCACCAGGCCGATGGTGCCGTGGCCGCACATGCCGAGGTAACCGCTGTTGTTGAAGAAAATCACGCCGGCACAGGCGCTCGGGTCCACCGGCTCACAGAGCAGGGCGCCGACCAGCACATCGCTGCCCCGTGGTTCCAGCACGCAAGCGGCGCGCCATTGATCATGCTGTTCGGCCAGCCGCTGCCGACGCTCGGCCATGCTGCCGGTGCCCAGGTCAGGAAAACCGGCGGTCACCAGGCGGGTCGGTTCGCCGCCGGTGTGGGAGTCGATCACGGTGATGCGTTTCATGGGATGGCCACGTCCGTTCAGATGAGTGAACGAAAGAGTGGCCTGTAGAGAGGGGTGTCGGCTTGATGGTTTTATCCAGTGCCGATGACGAAATCGGCACAGTGTGGCGAGGGGTCAGTGGTGGTGAGGCAGGTGCTCGAACAGGGTCTTGCAGACCCCGGCAATGTGCTCGTCGAGCAACTTCACCGCCAGGTCCACGTCACCGGCGCGACAGGCCGCAAGGATTTCCCGGTGTTCGTGATCGGCGCGTTCCTTGCCGGCCGACAGGCTCATCTGCATGCGCAGGTAGCGCTCCAGCTTGTCGTTGACCGAGCGGATCAGGCCGACCAGAAATGGACGCTGTGCCGGTTCGTAAAGGCAAGCGTGCAGTTCCCAGTTGAGCTCGGCCCAGCGGCCCACATCATCTTCGCCGATGAACTCCTGGCAGATGCGTTCGGCACGGGCGAAGGTGTCTTCGGTCATGTTCGGAATGGCCAGGCGCAGCACCTTGTCTTCGAGCAGCATGCGCACTTCGAACATCTGCGCCAGTTCTGCATCGGAAACCCGGGTGACCATCGCCCCGCGATTACGCTGGAACATCACCAGGCCTTCGGCCTCCAGGCGCTTGAGGGCTTCGCGCACCGGAATCTTGCTGACGTTGAACTGGCGGGCAATGTCGTCCTGGCGAATCGGCTCGTCCTCGGCGAAATGCCCGGCGACGATGGCGTCACGCAGATGACGGGTGATGATTTCCGACGTCGAAGGCGAATTGCCAAGGTCGGGAGCGTTGAGTTTGGTCAGGGCCACGGTCGTGATCGTCAGGATTGGATTTCAGATAGGGTATACGAATATGCACTGGGTGGTCTTCGGCGATGATCAGGACCTCCAGCCGCCGTCTGCCAGCCATCAACGTTCGGGAAGGTTCCAGCTTTCGCGTATTTGCTCATATTCCGCCTCGGGCATTTGAAGCAGCAGCGGCGACTGGCGAGGGTCCAGCCAATTGAACAAGCGAGAAATATCCGCTGGGTCCATGGCGGTGCAACCCAGCGTCGGGGAGGCGGGGCCGCGCCAGATGTGGAAGAAAATGCACGAGCCCGAGGCGGGGGACGCCGGCGTATTGTGCTCGATGAAAATGCCTTTTCGATACATGTCGTCATCGCGACGCATCCGTTCGGAGCTGTTCCAGTCTTTTGAAACAGTCGCTCCATCGACCAGCTCGTTATAGCGTGCGGAGTGGCTGTCATCCACGCATTCGATGGTCGGGGTGAGTGCCAGGTAAGGCAGTCTGGTGTCGGCCGTGCTGTCGTAGCCAAACGCCGTTCCCAGTTTGAACACCCCGGCAGGTGCTTTTCCATCGCCTTCATGTTTGAGCGGGCCTTCGCGTTGCTCAACACTGCTCAGACCCTTGCCCCACGCCAGCCCGCTCTTGCCGACCACTACCGGAAATGACCCTTCATATTTTCGAAAGGTGTTGCCCTGCCGTTCATAGCGCTGGGCCGTGCCCTGGATGTCAGTCCAGTTTTTTGTGGTGACCACAATCAGCTGATTGGCGGTGTCGAGAACATCCCGTGCACCCAGCGGCGTGATGGGGAAGTCCATGACGTTCTTCGGCGAACCTTCCCCGCTGTAGGTGAAGTGCCACCATTCCTTCGAGTACCCGGTAAACCCTTCTTTCTCCATGGCCCTGCTGAGCTTCTGGCGATTGTCCCTGGCGGCAGCGCTGATCGTCGGGTTGTCGGTATGCGCGCGCTCATCGAAGCAATCGAACCCCGTGCCCATGTCGAGCGCGCCGTCTCGCCAACGCTGGCCATAAGGGGCCGTGCAATCGACTTGCCCGGCTGAAGGCGTCCAGGTCTCGGCGGGCAGGGCATCCGGGCCGGTCAGTGTCAGGTCCACGGTTGAGCCTTTGGAGTGGTTCGACACCCGGGCCACGTAGCCCAGGCGCCAGAAGTCCTGCTTGTCCACACGTGGATAGAACTCGGCCTTGCGTGGGTCACCCGGCTCCGACGCAAAACGCCCCATATCGGCAACGGCACGGCTGGGTCGATAACAGTCAAACACCTTCAAACCGTAGCCCTGCGCCCGCAAGGCCGTTTGTACCCGAGCGAGGGCCTTGGCGGCGTCCAGCGATAACAGGCACTGTGGCGCGGCGTAACCGTCGAGTGGGTGCCCGGTGAAGTTGTGAGCGCTGGCATAGCGAATGTCTTGCTCGATGCCCGGATCAATCGTACGCAGATACACCATGTTCTCGGGTCGTGTCTCTGCACCGGCGATGCCGGGCACGACAATGCTCAGGCACAGGATCCATCGCCGCCAGTGCCGCGCGAGCAGGCTGCGCGAACGCAGCGAAAACAGTGTCGAGGAGGGCAGAGGCAGGAGGGTGCAGAGACGGGGCATGCGAGACTCCAAAGAGGCCGATTCTCAAGCCGAATCAGGCGTACAAACCATACCCTGCCGCGATGATCAGCGGAGAAACCAGCAGCGTTGCCCAGAACCCCGATCTTGGAACAGCAATGACGCAAATGATCGAGATCATCAACACATAGAGGCCAACCATTTTAAGTAGCGCGAGATCGCCAACGGCTACGGCGTGAATCGCTGTTTGCCCTGCGAGCATAAAAAGCGGCCCCAGCATGGTGAACCAGAGGGCAGTGCGCCGATCTTCGTGCGCTCTGAATTGGTCAACGAAGCCAGAGTCTACAGCGGCGGCGAATGCTGTTTTGAACTTGATAATACCGAATGGAATATGGAAGACGCCCAAGGCGAACAGGGTCCATGCGACGATGTTTGACATGTCTTATATGCTCCGTAACGGTAAGGCTGGATAAGTGCCTGACGTTTGGTTAAGGGAGCGCGGCACGGTCCCGGTTTTATCGCGTAACGTCCAGCAACCGAAGAGAGCGATGTTGAGCGCATTGTCAGGCTGCGTCCTCACGGTGCGAGCCATAGGAATACCTGGCCCAAACAGATGTGTAAATTGCGCTGGTGTTTAAGGTAAATAGATCAGCTCTCCGGGGAAATGATCGAGTCTAGACCAGGTTCAGCCGCGAGCTTCAATCGGTCAGCTTTACTAATGTATTTAGACTTGTTGGCCGGTGCCAATTTGGCACTGGCCTTTTTGGCGTGAGCCTTTAACAACTGCTGTATTTTTTTACGACGATTCATGTTTTCTGCTCGGCTGGTAAGTTCTTCAATGATGGCAGAGGTTGGCGCACGAAGCCTAGGGAGTGAGAGAGGACTTCACTGCGTCTTCCATGACAAAGATGACATCGGCCCAGCGAATATCCGCTGGACCGATGGGGCTACGTGCGTTCGGGCTTGTGCCTCTCAGGCAAACGCAGTGTCGATAAAGGCCTCCAGCGCCTTGTCTTCCAGGATCTCGATAGAGAAGTGCCCGAAGCGCTTGGGCAACCAGATGATGCGTGTCCCGGACGGGGATTGCAGGTTCGCGCGGGCCAACGGCGCTCCGTTTTCGTCTTCTGGCTGAACACCGGCGACCATCAATTCGTCATAGGCCTTCTCAATGTCCGGTGTCGAGTAGCAGTGGCGATAAATCATCCCTTCACCCGAGGCGTCCAACAGTTCCCTCAGGTTCCCCGCCAACGGCTGTACCAGCATGAAACGTTCTTGGCCGATCAGCGCAATCGCGTAGCGCACGTGCAGACCACCTCGTTCCCAGACGAGCGTTTTGGAGATCCTGGCCTTCAGTATCTGTGCGTAGTAAGCACAGGCTTCCTCGAGATTGTTGACCAGTACATCGACGTGACTGAACTTCAGTTCCATTGCATGCCTCCTGCCGCCCCTGCGTCCTATTGATCCATGGGTACTGATCTTGGGATTGCCCAATCACAGACTGCGCAGTCTAGCGGGAGCAGCTCCCTCGCCAAAGGGTTAGCGTCACGCTTAACTAGCAATCAGCTCCCGGCCCGTTTATTCAACGCCTCTTCCGCCGCGGCAATTTCAGCCTGACGCTTGATGATCATGTCGCCAATCGGCGGCCCCTGAAAACGTCGGGCTTCAAAACCGAACCAGACGATGGCCGTCAGCACCAGAAAACCGAGGGTGATGTACAGCGCCCAATCGTTCGGTGGCTGGATGCCGATGACGAAAATGATCACCATCGAGAGGATCGAGAGGACGGCGAATACTGTGTACCAGAAGCGTCCCATGTTCCACGGTCCCATGGTCGGCCACTTCGACGTCCCGTAGGTAAACAGGCCCAGCACGATGGGAATGATGAAGGAGAAGAACAGGAAGATCACCGTGCAGGACACCACGATGGTATAGACCGGCGTTGCGCCGACCGATATCACCGACGATCCCCAGTCGAACAATACCGCCAGGGTGGCACCGGTCCAGATCGCCGCCACCGGGCTGCGATAGGTAGGCGACACCGAGGCCAGTGCTTTCGAACAGGGCAGGCCACCGTCACGGGAAAACGCAAAGATCATGCGTGAAACCGAGGTCACGGTTGCCAGCCCGCAGAGGAACTGCGAGATGAAAATCGCCACGTACAGCACGAGCTTCACGGTTGGGTTGACCTGCGTGTTCATGGCCCAGAAAAATACGTTCCAGCCTTGCTTCGCCGCCTCATCCATGTTCGGCAGCATCAGTACAAACGAGCAGAGCATGACCCAGCCGAACAGCAGTGACCAGACCACCGACGTGACCATGCCACGCGGCACGGACATGGCTGCCTGCCGAGTCTCCTCGGAGGTGTGCGCAGAAGCGTCATAACCCGTGATGGTATAGATCGGCAGCAGCAGGCCGAGCATGAAAACCCAGCCGTTCGACACCTGTGGCCAGACGCTGCCGCCAGCCTCGCCGGAATAGTTACTGAAGGTCCATAACCGGGCGAACTCATAACTGGGCGCCGAGATCAGGCAGACGATGGTCAGCGCGAGCGCCGTGGCGAAGATCAGATACCCCGAGAAGTCGGTGAGCTTCGCGGTCAGGCCGATACCCAAGTGGTTACACAAGGCCTGGATACCGGTCAGGATCGCCAGGAAAATCACCCGGGTCGTGGTGGTGTCTTCCATTCCCAGGGACGGTCCGAAGGCGCCGAAAAAGAAGTAATAAGTACCGACGTTGATCGCGCCGAGCACGGTGACCAGCCCCAGCAGGTTGAACCACGCGGTCAGCCAGCCGGTGAAGCGGTTACCGAGAATCGAGCCCCAGTGATAGAGGCCACCAGCGGTGGGGTAGGCCGAGGAAATTTGCGCCATGGCCATGGCGAAAACCCCGGAGATCAGGCAACCAATCGGCCAGCCGATACCGATTGAGGCACCGCCCGCACCCGAGGTGCCCTGAGCGAGTGAGTTGATGCCACCCGAGAGGATGCAGATGATCGAAAAGGAAATGGCAAAGTTGGAGAAAACGCCCATGCGTCGCGAAAGTTCCTGGGCGTAGCCCATGCTGTGCAGCACCTTGACGTCATCGTCTTGCGGCGCGCTCGTGCCGGGCTGGTTTGTTGGCTTCATGTTGTGTGCCCCTTCAGGTTTTGATACGCATCCATCCGGGTTTACGTTGCCGGACGGGCTGGCCTTCAACCCCTTGTCGTACTGCTCCTGTTGCTAACGGATAAACCCCGTCCATGCTGCGCGTTCGCACCTTGGCCATGGACAGACAACTGCTCCTACAAACGGCCGTGGTACGCCGCTTCGAAAATTTCTGCCGCGCCATTTCGGGTCAATGGCAGCGGGTTGCCGCTGGCGCAAGGGTCAACAATCGCCATGTCCGCGATCAGGTCGGCCTGCCGGTCATCCACCCCCAGCTCAACCAGCGTATGGGGCACGCCGATGTCCTTGCGCAACTTGAGGACAAAGGCCAGAAAACTGTCGAAGCCGGGCGAGGGCAGACGCAAATAAGCCGCGAGGCGGGTGATGCGTTCCTCGATGGCCGGTCGATTGAATTTCAGGACATAGGGCATGAACGTGGCGTTCGTCATGCCGTGATGGGTGTCGTACAGGGCGCCCACCGGATGTGAGAGGGCGTGCATCCCGCCCAGCCCTTTCTGGAAAGCGGTAGCGCCCATCGCGGCAGCCGCGAGCATTTCCGCTCGCGCCTCCAGGTCCGAGGGGGTGTGTACGGCTCGCACCAGGGCATTGGCGACCAGGCGCATGCCTTCCACCGCAATCCCTTCGGCCATGGGGTGAAAGCCGGGAGCGCAATACGATTCCAGACAATGCGCAAACGCATCCATGCCGGTGCCCGCAGTGACCTTGGCCGGCATGCCGACGGTGAGGGCCGGGTCGCTGATGACCACGCGCGGCATCATCTTCGGGTGGAAGATGATGCGTTTGGTGTGCGTACGCTCATCGATGATCACCGCGGCACGGCCCACCTCGGAGCCGGTACCCGCCGTGGTCGGCACAGCAATGATCGGGGCGATGCTGCCTTCGTCGGCGCGGGTCCAGTAGTCGCCGATGTCTTCGAAATCCCACACCGGTCGGGTCTGGCCGCTCATGAAGGCGATGAGCTTGCCCATGTCCAGTCCACTGCCCCCGCCGAAGGCGACCACGCCATCGTGTTTGCCGGCGCGCCAGGCGTCGAGCCCGCCCGCCAGATTGGCTTCGACCGGATTGGGTTTAAGGTCGCAAAACAGCGCGACGCCAAGGCCGGCGGCGCGCAAGGCATCCAGCGCTGAAAGGGTGATCGGGGCACGCGCCAGGCCACTGTCGGTGACCAGCAACGGTCGCTGGATTCCTTGGCTGCGGCAGATCTCGGCAAGCTCGGCGATGCGGCCGACACCGAAGCGGATGCTTGTGGGGTAGTTCCAGTTCGCGGTCAGGCTCATGGCTCAGATCTCGTGGCGCAAATGGAAGGATTTCGCGCGGGTCAGATGTTCGTAACCCAGGCGCGACAGCGTGACGCCGCGTCCGCTGTTCTTCACGCCGGTCCAGGCCAGGGCCGGGTCCAGGTAATCGCAGCGGTTCATGAACACAGTGCCGGTGTCGATCTCGTTGCCCAGGCGTTCGGCGGCGGCAAGGTCTTGGGTCCAGATGGACGCGCTGAGCCCGAACTCACTGTCGTTCATCAAGGCAAGGGCTTCGTCGTCGCTGGCCACCGGCATGATGCCGACCACGGGACCAAAGCTTTCCTCGCGCATCACCGACATTTGATGGGTGACGTCGACTAACACTTGCGGCGCGAGGTAGGCGCTGCCCGGTGCGTCGGCGGGAAAGGTCTTCGGATCGATCAGCGCCTTGGCGCCTTTTGACAGTGCTTCGGCGATCTGACCCCGAACGAATTCAGCGGCGGCCGGATTCACCAGCGGGCCGAGGGTGGTGGCTTCGTCCAGTGGGTTGCCCAGCACGTATTGGTGGGTCAGCGCGACGAAGCGCTCGACAAACGCCGGGTAGATTTTTTCATCGACATAGATCCGTTCGACCGCGCAGCAGCTTTGCCCGGAGTTGAAGTAGCTGCCATCCACCAGGTTTTCCACTGCGTGTTCGAGGTTGGCGTCTGCGCGGACATAGGCCGGGTCTTTGCCGCCGAGTTCCAGGCCTACGCCGAGGAAACTTCCGACGGCAGCCTGTTCCATGGATTTACCGGCTTCGACCGAGCCGGTGAAGTTCACTTGCTGCACGCGTCCAGAGGCAATGATCGCTCCGGTATAAACATGACTCAGCAGCAGGTTCTGGAACAGCCCTTCGGGCAGATGGGCGCGGCGAAAGGCCTCGGCGAACCGTTCACCCACCAGCAATGTTTGCGACGCGTGTTTGAGGATGACACTGTTGCCGGCCATCAGCGCCGGGATAATCGTATTCACCGCTGTCAGGTAGGGATAATTCCAAGGGGCGACGACCAGCACCGTACCCAACGGTTCGCGTTTGATATGGCGTCGAAAACCGGCAACAGGCGTGGGTTCAATCGCTGCCAAGGCTTCAGGCGCAATGGCGATCATATGCCGGGCACGCTCTTCGAAACCTCGCAGTTCGCCAGCGCCAAAGCGCACCGGACGGCCCATCTGCCAGGCCAGTTCCGGCACGATGTCGGCCTTCATGGCCAGCATTGCGTCTACCGCGGCACTACAGAAGGCGGCGCGTTCGCTCAGTGGCCGGCGTTTCCATTGCGCCTGGGCCGCTTCGGCCGCCGCCAGCGCCTGGTCGATTTGCGCCGCATCGGCGCAGCGGCGTTCGGCATAGATCCGGCCATCGACCGGGGAGATGAGTTGAATGGTTGAAGTCATGATGGCGGTCTCAATAGCGCTCAAACCCGCGCTGCAGTTCCCAGTCGGTGATCCGCCGGTCGTACTCTTTCTGCTCCCATTCGGCGGTGTGCACGTAGTGGTCGATCACTTCATCGCCGAACGCTTCGCGCAACATGGTTGAGCCCTGGAGTGCGGCGCAGGCTTCGCGCAGGGTCTTCGATACTTCAGGCAAATGTTCGTCGACGTAGGCATCACCCTCGAAGGGCGACGCGAGGCTGAGCTTCTCGTCGATACCGGCCAGTCCCGCAGCGATCAAGGCGGCGAAGGCCAGATAAGGGTTGAGGTCGGCCCCGCCAATGCGACATTCGATGCGGATGGATTTGCTGCCTTCTGCGCATAAACGGAAACCAGCGGTGCGATTGTCCCGACTCCACACCGCCCGGGTCGGGGCAAAGGTGCCGGCCTGAAAACGCTTGTATGAATTGATGTAGGGCGCGAGAAAACAGGTGATGTCGTTGGCGTACTTGAGCTGCCCGGCCACCCAGGAGCGCATCAGTTTCGACATGCCGAACTCCGCCTTGGCGTCGAAGAACAAAGGCTTTTTACCGTTCTTGTCCCACAGCGAATTGTGGATGTGGCTGCTGGAACCGGCGGCGTCATAACGCCACTTGGCCATGAACGTGATCGCCTTGCCCTGCAGTTGCGCGATCTCTTTGCAGGCGTGCTTGATGATGACGTGGTGGTCGGCCATGGTCAGCGCGTCGGCGTAACGGATGTTGATCTCTTCCTGACCCGGCCCCCATTCACCCTTGGAATTTTCGACGGGAATGCCGCTGGCCTGCAGATGCTTGCGAATCGCCCGCAGCACCGGCTCTTCGCGGGTGGTCTGCAGGATGTTGTAGTCCTCGATGTAATGACCAGCCGTCTTCGGCTTGTGGTAATTGCGCTCGTGGATGGCCTCGTAGCTCTCGTCGAACAGATAGAACTCCAGTTCCGAGGCGAACATGCCGGTGTAACCGCGCTCGCGCAGTCGCTCGACCTGCTTTTTCAGAATCGCCCGCGGGCTGTGCGGCAGGTCGCGCCGATGGTGATGATCGAGCACATCGCAGAGCACCAGCGCCGTGCACTCGAGCCAGGGCACCCGCCGCAACGTGGCCATGTCGGGTTTGAGCACAAAGTCGCCATAGCCTTTGCTCCAGCTGGCGGCGGCGTAACCCGGCACCGGTTCCATGTCGATGTCGTCGGCGAGCAGGTAATTGCAGCAATGGGTCTCTTCATGGCCGCTGTCGATGAAAAACTCGACCTGGAATCGTTTGCCGACCAGTCGGCCTTGCATGTCGACCATGCAGACCAGAACGGTATCGATCTCGCCGGACGCGGCGGCACGCTTGAGTTGATCAAAACTGAGGAGGGGCTCGGTCATCACGTAGTCCTGCGTGAATTGTTTGGGCCTGTCTGAAATAGCTGTTGCAGACGCTCTCCAGAACCAACCAAAACCTGCAGACGCGAGCATCGTGTGCAATAAGCTGCTGTAAGCGTAGCCTACTGTTGCAGTGTGCAAGTTTCGCCAATCGCAGCCTGATGACTCGAGCGCAAAGGCGCGAATTGATCGCCCTCCAACGCGAGGAAACAAACATGACAAAGAAGAAAGCGAACAATACTTACCAACGTCTCGAACAGCAGTACCCGGATTACCTGGCCGCCGTGGAGGCCTTGGGGACGGCGGTGCGTCATACCGGCCCACTGGAAGAGATCGTTATCCAACTGATCCAGCTCGGTGCCGCGGCGGCCATCCGCTCTGAGGGCGCGGTGCACAGTCATACCCGACGGGCACTGGAGGCGGGCGCTACACCAGAGCAGATCCGTCACACGCTGATCTCCCTGACGAGTACGATCGGTTTCCCGACTGTCGTTGCGGCCATCAGTTGGGCGGATGATGTGATTGAGACGTGAACGAGTTCGCTGGAAGGCAGGGCGCCGGTCGCCTTGACCTAAGCAACGGGGTGGACTCCTTTACACTTCGGCAGTCATTTTTTGGCTATTTTCTCTGGCCCAGGGTTTCTCCAACAATCCGCGCGGCATCTCCTGAGGGCGGCAAGCCGAACACTCGTGCGTAATCGCGGCTGAATTGCGTAGCGCTCTCATAACCGACCTCGAATGCTGCACTCGTGACACTTCTGGCGTGGGCCACTAGCAGAGTCCGGGCCTGAAGCAAGCGGCCCCTTTTTTGATACACCGTTGGCGGCTGTGGAGGCTGCGCGCCGGGTGCTGAACGGTGATCGGCGACCAGGCTTTGAATCGTCTGCGCGGGTGTTTGGCGTCGGATTCGCGCAGACGATTGCAGGTTCGACAATCACAGATTTTTAGGGCGCGACAACGCTCGGTTTCGCACTGATCATGAGCAAGGCTGCCGACGTGACGCTGCTGGGTTCGATGGGCCGCATCATTAACATCAGCTCCATTCAGGATGGGCTTTGTGTTTGGTCTTTGTTCTGATAATGGTATATCGCGAATAAACAGGGAGCGTCCAATGATCACTGCACACGTTTTCATCGCCATAAGTCTGGATGGTTTCATCGCCCGGCAAGATGGCGACATCGAGTGGCTGTTACAGCGCGATGATCCGACCGAGGATCACGGCTATGCAGCCTTTATCGCTGATATCGACATGATCGTGATGGGGCGCGGGAGCTATGAAAAGGTGTTGACCCTCGACACATGGCCCTATGACCGCCCCGTACTGGTGCTTTCTGAACAGCTGGCCGATACACCCGTGCCCGAGGCGCTGCAGGACAAGGTTCGGTTCTGCAACCTCTCGCCAAAGGACACGATTGAGAAACTGGCTGGGCAGAACGTACGTCGGGTTTATGTCGATGGCGGGCGGCTGGTGCAGTCATTCCTGCGCGAAGGGCTCATTGCCGATATCGTCATCACCACTGTTCCTGTGTTGATTGGCTCGGGAAGGCCGCTGTTCGGTGCATTGATAAAGGACATTGATTTGAGACTGGTATCCAGCCGTAGCTTTCCTTCGGGTCTGGTGCAATCCACCTATCGGCTGGCCCCATGACCTGCCCGCGATGAAGGCGGGGGCAGGTCAAATCGAGGCTATTTCCCTGAGCCTTTGTGCCTGATATCTCCGCAAAAAATATCGATGTTGCCACTGTCCGGCGCACTTCGAACGACGATGGAGTACTCGCCGGCCAGCAGGACCGGCAGTGCAACCGGTGCGCTTCTTGAGAACGCCCAGCCGCGTATGGCCTGGCGTTCGGTGGTGACATGATCATTCATTGCGTAAGCGACTGGCCCGGGGTGCTGGCAGCTGCCTTTATTGATGAAGGTGAAGAGGCGCAAGGGCAGAGACGCCCCGCTTGGCGCACCACTGATGAAGAAACTGAGCCCGGTTTCTTTGCCCCAGTCGGACAACGTTACATTGCCGATCTGACCGGTGTTCTGCCGGGTAGCAACCAAAGGAACGCTCACGCCATGGTTTGATGAAGTGGTGCAGCCGAAAAGGCTTGCGGTGACCAATAGCGCTGCAAGTGAGTGTCTGCGCTTCATTGCCAACCTCCTGTGGTGAAGAACTGCAATGGGAGATTAGCGGGTATAGCTCATTCGTCGTCTTCCTGGCGTTGCCTGTTCGAAATTCTCCATTCATGCGGAATCTGGCAACAGTGTTTGTCCAGTGGGTCGCTGTTTGAGGGAGGGGTAAACACCTAGCATCGTCTCTACCGAATGAGCCAATAGCGTCAGTGTCAACACGCTCACGAGGTTAACTTTTGACGATAGGGTGAATACGATGAAAATCTCAAAAATTGCGATGTTTCTTGCGCTTGGCGTTTTAGGTACACAGGCCTTTGCAGGCGAAAGCCAGTCAACTGCCGCGGAGAGCAAGACGCCTGTAGACACGTACACTTACGACATGAAACTGGATATCCAGAAAGTCATTACAGTGTCAGATATTCCTGACCAGTGCGGGCCAGTCCCGGCGCAAATGACCTATGAAGACTCTCAGGGGCAACGGCATATCCTGCAGTATCAAGTCATGGGCACTGGCTGTTCAAACGGTTGAGTCGTGTGTGGAAGATGGAGGGTCGACACTCCATGCCTGCCGCACTCGTGATTTCAAATGTTGTTATCGTTTCCTGGGTGAACCGGTGATTGTTTCATCGGATGCCAACAAGCCTGGAATATAACTTTTAAGAAATTCCACCCATGTCTTGATCTTTGCATCCACGAACTTTCTTGATGGGTAGATTGCAAATAGATTCAACTCTTCAAGATGATAGTCGGGTAGTACCCGCACTAACGTACCCGCCTTGAGACCGTCGACTGCCGAAGCAATCGGCTGAATGCCGATGCCCATCCCGTTGGTAATCGCGATGGTCATGCCATCGGCGGTGTTGATGTGCAAGGGCGACAGCGGGACGTTGACGGTTTCCATGCCTTCGGGCCCCTCAAATGCCCAGTTTTCAGCCGGCATGACGCTATTCACAATTCTCAGACAATCATGTGAGCCCAGTGCACTCGGGGACTCCGGGTGTCCGCGTTTCTTCAGGTACGCAGGCGAGGCGCAGAGGATGCTGTAGGTCATGCCGAGCCGCTGAGCGACAAACCCTGAATCGGGTAAATCCCGCGCCAAGACAATCGACATGTCATAGCCTTCTTCCAGCAAGTCAGGGAGCCGGTTGGTCAGGGTCAGATCAAACATCACCGAGGGATGAGTCTCTCGATAGCGGGCGATGGCATCGATCACGTAATGGTTGCCAATGGCTGACATCGCGTGAATCTTCAGCCGGCCAACAGGCAAGGTATGAGCAGTGCCTGCTTCTTCGTCCGCTTCACGCATCTCTTCAAGAATTTTCTCGCAGCGTTGCAAGTAGCGCAGACCGGCTTCGGTCAGCGCCAGGCGTCGGGTTGTACGGTTAATCAGGCGTGTTTGAAGCCTGGCCTCCAGGCTGGAGACCGCTTTGGAAACGTTGGTTGTTGTGGTGTCCAACACCTCAGCCGCCGCGGTAAAGCTACCGCTCTGAGCGACCGCAACAAAAAAACGCATGGTTTGGAAAACGTCCATCGTTTCCACCTCAAGGGTATGGATAAAGAGGGTGGCCCTGCAAAAAGACCGCCCCCTCGTGGTGTATTACTTTTTCTGCGGAATAAATCCAGGTACACCCGTTTCCACGACTGAGTTGAATCGAACCCGGGTCGTAATCTCTTCCTTGATTTCAAGCATGGCCCTGTGCGGCAGGGTAGAAATATCAATGTTTTCCTGAATATGGCTCGGCGTCGCAGACGTGGTCAGGAAAGCGACTCCCCGCTGGACCGACCAGGCCAATGCTACTTGAGCCGGGGTTTTCTGTATGCGCTTGGCGATCCCTGTAATCACCGAGTCTTCCAATACGTTCGGCTCCATGCCATGCCCGAGTGGCGCAAAGGCAAGGACGATAATTCCGTGCTGCTGACAATACTCAAGCAGTTCCCATTCAGGCAAATAAGGGTGGGATTCAACCTGCACGACGGCGGGTTTTATCCGGGCCACTGCCACAATCTCTTGTAACCGCTCCAGCGTGATATCAGACAAGCCGATGGACTTGCAGCGGCCTTCATCCACCAGGCGCTCGAGCGCCCGCCAGGTTTCAATTAACTTCACGCCGGAGTCGTAGATAACTCGACCGTGCTCGTCTCTTGGGTCCTGATCATCACCGGGCTTAAAGGCAAACGGCGTATGGATCAGATAGCAATCGATGTAATCCACTTGAAGCCGTCGGCAACTGGCCTCGAAAGCAGGTTCGACGCGCTCGGGACGATGGTTGGTGTTCCACAGTTTCGTGGTAATGAACACGTCCTCGCGCCGGACCTTGCCTGCCTCAATCACTTCCTGCAGGGCAACGCCGACCCTCTCTTCATTTCGATAACGTTCTGCACAGTCGAAATGGCGAAATCCTGCTTCCAGCGCGTCTTTGACCGCTTGAGTTGTGACGCTGAGATCCCGAAACAACGTGCCAAAGCCAACGGCCGGCATCTCACCCGAACCGTGTATCAGAGGGAATCGGGAATCGCGAAGTGCATCGTGAAATGATTCGTAAGGCATAGCTTTTACTCCAATATCGGGCTCTATTGATAGGAAGGTTTCTGCTCTTCGCGACTGGCCACTCGTTGCTCAAATACACCGACGGAATTACCGCCGAGTGCCACGTACAGCCGCACCGTGTCGAGGTACTGCGCAGTCTTCACTCTGATTTGACCCAGTAACGCTTGCTCATAAGCACGTTCAGCCTCCAGCACCTGGAGAATGCTGTTCTCGCCTTGCGCGTAGGCTTGCTGGTTCAACCGAAAGCTCGTTTCCGCCGCTCGCAACGCGTCCTCCTGGGCCAGGTTTTCCTCGGCGTCATGATTAATCGCCTGCAGCGTGTCGGCGACCTGACCGAACGAACTAATGACGGTTTGCTGGTAGCCGGCGAGGGTTGCCTTGTAGCCGTCGACGGCGGCCTGGCGTTCAGCTTTCAGCGTTCCGCCATTGAAGATGGGCGCCGTGAGCCCGGCAGCGAAACCCCAGAGTGCGGCGCCGCCATTGCCTGAAGCCGCTTGTGCAAGCGACGCGGACAGTTCGACATGCGGATAGAGGTTGGCTGTCGCCACGCCAACTGCGGCGCTGGCCATGTGCAGTTCTGCCTCGGCTTGCCGTACGTCCGGCCGGTCGTGGGCCATTTCGGAAGGGAGGCTGACCGGCACGTTTGCCGGCAAGGCAAACTCGGCGAGCGTGAAGTCAGGTGCGATCCAGTCAGCCGGGCCTTTGCCCGTCAGAATCGAGAGTGCGTGACGTGCCGAGTCGCGCTGCTGGGCGAGGGGCGGAAACAGCGTGCGGTCCTGGGCGAGCCGGGTTTCGGCCAGTGAAACATCGATCTGCGTGGTGCTGCCATTGGCGTGCGCCATGCGCACCAGTTCGAGGTTCTTTGCGTCATTGGCGAGCAACTTCTCGACGGCTGCCATCTGCGCGCTGGCAGAGGCCAGCAACAACGCCTGGCTCGCGACATCGCCCGTCAGGGTCAGGTACGCCGCTTCGTAGCGATGCGTCTGCAGATCGGTAAACGCTTGCTGTTGTTCGACCTGCCGCTTGTTACCGCCGAAAACGTCAAGGTCAAAGCCAACCCGTGGCCCAATCGCATAGAAATTGGAGGTGGAAGGTTCTTTCGCGTTGTGCACCCGCTGGCGGCCCGCCTGGGCACCAAAATCGACTTGCGGATACAGCGCACCTTCCGCCGCAGCGACGGAGGAAGCCGCTTGCCGGATCGTCGCGTCTGCGGCCACGAGCTCAAGATTGCCGTCAATGGCGCGACGTACAAGCTTGTCGAGCTTCGGCGAACGAAACGCAGACCACCAGTCACCGTTGACCTTTTTGCCCAAGTCAATGCGTTGTTCACCGGGCTTGTAGCCGTCTTGGCCAAGACGCTGCTCGGCCTGCTGATCGTAGTGCTGCGACAGGCTCGGTGGCGGCATTTGATAGTCAGGGCCGACGGTGCAGGCGGTCAGGAACGCGAGAGCCGACACCGCACCGAACGTGGTTTTGAACATTTGTCTATTGATGAAGCGTGCAGGGAATTTCATTTGGCAAACTCCACGAAAACTAGTTGGTCGGAACGGGCTTGCGAAGAAAGACAACCAGTGGGCTGACCACCAGCATCGCGAACATCAAAATCTTGAACTGGTCGACCACCGCGATAAACGCGGCCTGGCCGGTGATCATTTCGTTGAGCCCCGCCAGTGCTTGCAGGGACGTCGGCGCGGAATGCGCAGCGGCGCGATACGGCGTCAGGTTACTGGCCAGCGCCATGTGCATCGCCTGCGTGTTGTTGAAGAAGAACAGCTGCACAATCGCAACGCCCAGGGTGCTGCCGTACACGCGTGACAGGTTGAACAGACCGGTGCCTTCCGGGCGTAACGTCGGGTCGAGCGTGCTGAACGCGACCTTGGTCAGCGACGGCATCAAGATGCCGATGCCAATGCCCTGGATCGCACCCGCCACCGCCACGGGCGACCAGTCCATCAACGGCGAATAGCCGAGCATCAGCCAGTTGGCATAAATCACCACGGCGACGCCTGCCGCCACGAACAACCGACGGTCGAAACGCTCGGGAACACGGCTCATCAACAGGAACGCACCGACCAGCCCGATCCCGCGCGGAATCGTCAGGGAACCCGTGGTGTCAGGCGGGTAGCCGAGAATCTCGTCGAGCATCGGCGAGGTCAGCGCCATGGTTGATAACAGCACGAAACCCACGGCGAAAAAGATCACCGTCGAGAGCACGAAGTTGCGGTCGTTGAACAAACGCTTGTTGAGGAAATGCACCTTCGTGGTCAGCACATGCGCAGCGAACAGGTAGAGCCCCAGTGCACAGCCGATCGCTTCCAGCCAGATTTCGGTCGAGGCAAACCAGTCCAGGCGTTCACCACGGTCGAGCAACATTTGCAGGCTGATCAAACCCAGCGTGAAGCTGCCGAAGCCAAAGAAGTCGAACGACGGACGTTTCTCGGCCTTTTTCTCGGCAAGCAACAGCGCCATCACCAGGAAGATAAACGCCGCCAGCGGAAGGCTGATGTAGAAGATCGGGCGCCATCCGAAATGCTCGCCGAGCCAACCGCCGATGCTCGGGCCGCTGACAATGCCGAACAGCACGATGGCCGTCCACGTTGCGCCAAATTTTGCACGCTTCTCGAGGGGCAATGTCTCCAGGGAAATCGCCATCGACAGCGCTGCCAGCACGCCACTCGCCAGGCCTTGAATAATGCGTGCGCCAACGAACTCCAGCGGCGTCGTTGCCTGCGTCGCGAGCAGCAAGCCAAGGACGAAGAAGGCCAGCGCGGCTTGATAAACCAGTTTCAAGCCATAGCGCCCGGCGAGCCATTGCGCAATCGGCATCGTGATGGCGCTCGCCGCGAGGTACGAGGTGAATATCCAGCCAGCCTGGTCGTCAGTCATCGACAGACTGCCCTGAATCAACCTGAGAACCGCATTCGGCAAAGGCAGGTTCGCCGACTGCATATAGGTGGCGAGCAGCGCGGCGAACCTTAATGTCCGCGCACCTTGAGGTCCGGCAAGTTTGGCGTTCATCAGAAGTTACCTGCGGACAACAGGGCCTTGAGCGGATGCCACCAAGGCGTGCGATAACCGGTATCGATCTTGACCGTGGCGCTGGTACCCGAGAAAAGCGGCAGGGCAGGGTCCATCTCATCGAGTTCGAGTCGGACTGGTACCCGCTGCACAACCTTGACCCAGTTGCCGGTCGCATTTTCCGGCGGCAGCAGGGCGAAGTCCGAGCCGGCACCGGGGCTCATGCTGGTCACGTGGGCTTTGAAGACGCGATCAGGATACGTATCGATCCTGATGGTCGCGTCCTGGCCTGGACGCATGTGGGTCACGTCGGTTTCGCGGAAGTTGGCCTCAACCCAAATCTCGCGATCGGACAGCAGTGCAAAGGCTGGCGCACCGTTGTTCACATAGTTGCCCACCTGCAAATCGTCGACCTTGGCCACGATGCCATCGTCCGGCGCATACACCGTCGCATACGAGAGATACAGCTGCGCCTCGTCGAGCTGAGCCTTGGCCTCGCGAACCGACGGGTGACTATCGGCTTCGATGTCTGGATTACCGTTCAAGGCAACGACCGTGCTGGCGATCTGTTGTTCGACCGATGCGATTCGTTGCCGGGCCACTTTAACGTCAGTGTCGGCGCGCTCGTAAATCGAGCGCGAGACAAACTCTGTAGCGACCAGCGCCTTCTTGCGGGCAAAATCCCGCTGGTCGAAATCGGCCGACTCTTTAGCCGATTGCAGTTCAGCCTGCTGCTGTCGGTAGCTGGCCTTGAGGCCATCGATGCGCAGCCGCGCGACGCTCAACTGCGCTTCTGCACGGTCAACCGCGATCTGCAGCGGTTTCGGGTCGATCCGGAACAGAATCTGGCCCTTGTGAACTGGCTGGTTGTCTTCGACTGCGATTTCGACGACTTGCCCGGAAATGCGCGCGTTGACCGATGCCTTCGCCACTCGGGCGTAAGCGTTATCGGTCGAAACAAAGGGCTCACCCGCGACATAGTGGGCGTACCCAACTGCAGCGAAGAGGACAGGGAACCCCACCATCAGCAATGGCCGAATTTTCTCTTTAAGCGGCTTCTTGATCGGTGAGTCAGACGGGTTCGGCCCTGGATGCTCGAAGGTCTGTGTAGCTGGGATGTCGAACTGTTTGGTCATGATCGATTGCACCTATTAACCGGGAAGTCGGGCTAACACCCGCAAAAACAGCCATACCGTGTGCGGTCAGGAGGATCGCTCCGCCGCCTCTGTTTCGTCGCCGCAATACCCAGTTCGAGCTCCGCTACAACAAACCTCAAAGCCAAGGAATTTCTGGTTCCTTAATTTTGTGCGATGGTGTAAGAATATCCCCCGGGCTCACTTTCATTCAAGGATTTTGTACGACATGGCACAAAAAAAGATTACAGAGGCGAAAGGCCGCGGCCGCCCACGCGCGTATGACCCGCAGACAGCGCTGCTGCAGGCGCTTGATGTTTTTTGGAGTACCGGATATTCCGGCGCTTCCCTGGACAGCATCGCCACGGCCGCCGGCATGAATCGTCCAAGCCTCTATGCGGCATTCGGTGACAAGCACGCGCTCTACATCAAAGCGCTGGAGCAGTATTGGGAGTTTGCCGCTGCGGCCATGCAGGAGGCGCTGACAGACAACGAACTGACCTTGAACCAGGCATTGATGCGGTTTTATGAAGGGCAGTTGTCGATCTACTTCTCGGGTGACGGCCAGCCGCGTGGGTGCTTTGCGATTGGCACAGCGACGACCGAAGCCGTCGAGGATTCTGAAATACGGGACGTGCTGTCGGACCGGCTCAGCAGGCTCGATGCCGATCTCGAAACGCGTCTGCGAACAGCCATCAGTTCTGGTGAATTGAAAGGCGATGTCGACCCGGCGGCCCTTGCCGTACTCGCGTCATCCCTGCTGCATAGCATTTCGATACGTGCACGAGCGGGCAAATCCCGCGCTGAATTGACCGAGCTTGTGCGCGGCGCGGTCAACGTGATTTGCGGTGGGTGAGGTTTTCGGTGAGTGAAGGACTCGACGATATTCTTGCCGAACAGCTGGCCGTGATTTTTTGTGGCATCAACCCAGGCATGACGGCCGCTGCCCAAGGCCACCATTTTGCGGGCAGGGGCAATCGCTTCTGGCGCACGCTGCATCTCGCGGGGTTTACGCCTGAGGAGGTGCGCCCGGAAAACGATCGGACGATCTTGCAGTATCAGTGTGGATTAACGGCCGTGGTGGAACGGCCGACGGCGCGAGCGGATCAGTTGTCTGCCCATGAATTCATCGCTGCCGCTGCGGATTTTGAACAAAAAATCCTGCGCTATGCGCCGCGCTTTGTGGCGTTTCTCGGTAAAGCGGCGTATTGCGCGCTATCCGGTCAACGAGACATTGCATGGGGGCTTCAGCCAAAGACCTTCGGCAATGCTTCGGTATGGATCCTGCCCAATCCCAGTGGGCGAAATCGCGCGTTCACGCTTGATCAACTGGTGGGCGCGTACCGCCAACTCTATTTAGCAACCGGCGAGCAACCTCACCCTTAAGCCAGGTACCGCCGAAACCACCCCAGCGTCCGGTTCCAGGCCATCAGGGGCGAGGGCAATGAAGCCTGCCTTGGCCACACGCCGCGCGACGTCTTCGATATACGGGTTGAGCCCGCGGTTTTCATGCACGACCACCACCGCGAGCACCTTGCCGGTGGCTTTCGCCGGGTGCACCAGATAGCCACGGACTTGCCCGTTACCTTTGGGTGATGGATAGGTGATGTACTCGGCAACGATGTCCGGGTCGGTAAATTCAACCTGCTCGGCGAGCGCATAATTCGGACTCAGGGCGGCGAGGAGCGCGCTGGCGGTCAAACCACCCAAAGTGAACAACGCCGCCCCGATCCAGAAAATCTCGCCGGTTGATCTTGCCGTGGGCGTAGTAGTCGTACAGTTCGAGTAGTTCCGGAGCAAAGTCTTTCGCAGTGAGACGGGGCATCTGTGCGCTTCCTCTTTGGCGGGTCGGTGAGCGATACCTATCGAGCGTAGGCGCTCACAAAAAAGAGGCCTCGAAGACTAATTCCAATCAGTTAAGCCAAAACGCGATCCGTAGCAGTTGATCGGCATTAGCTTCGAAGACTGGGTTAAAAACGCGGAGAGGGTGACTCAAGCAAGCGCCATAGATTGTTTGGGGCGCCTGCTTTTGGGGTGGGGCAGACGGAAAAGGGCTTTCAGCACATCGGTGCCATCAAACAATATGAAACAAATAGCCGATTGAGTCGTGGTGTAACGAAATTATAGAAGTGTCCTACTTTCCCGCGAGAAAAGTTAATTTTTCGTACGCTGAAAGTTGCTTTATTAAACCCTCGCCATGGAGGTGCGCAGGGTTCGTTTCACGGAAGCATTGAAAAATGTCCCGTGTTTTTTTGAGGTAATAAGGAGCTTCAAGCAATGGCGTTAATCAGTGAGACAACGCAACAAAAATCAAAATCAAAACGATGGTCAGCCCTAAGCGTGCTGATGCTGCCAGTTCTACTGGTGACCGTAGACAATACGGTGCTTGGATTTGCGTTACCCAAGATTGCCGAGGCCCTGAGTCCGACCGCCAGTCAGCAATTATGGATGATCGATGCCTATTCGCTGGTATTGGCGGGATTACTGGTGTCGATGGGGAGTCTGGGCGATCGAATCGGTCATCGAAAGTTGTTACTGGCCGGGTCTTTGGGTTTTGTCATTGTGTCGGTGCTGACGGCCTATTCCCATACGGCCATGCAACTGATTGCCGGGCGAGCGTGCATGGGGATTTTCGGTGCGATGTTGATGCCCTCGACATTGGCATTGATCCGGTCGGTGTTTCTCGATCGAGAGGAGCGCAGAGTAGCTGTCGCGATCTGGGCAACAACGCTGACGGTAGGATCAGCTCTCGGTCCTTTGGTCGGTGGGGTTTTGCTGGAGTTTTTCAGCTGGGAGGCGATTTTCCTGTTGGCGATACCCGTATTGGTGCCGTTGTTGGTATTGGGGCCGGTGTTGTTGCCCGAATCCGAGAAAGACTGTTCAGGGCTACTGGATCCGCTAAGTATCCTGCAATCGATGGTTGCCCTCAGTGCCATCGTTTATGGCATTAAACACAGCGCCAGTAATGGTCTCGACTGGATGGCGCTGACAGCATTTGTAATCGGCATGGTTGCTGGGTGGATGTTTGTGCATCGGCAGTTACGTCTGCCTGTGCCGCTGATGGATCTGAGTTTGTTCCGAAGTGGCACCTTTAGCGGCTCCGTACTGATCAATCTGATGAGCCTCGCGTTCCTCGTCGGCTTTGTATTCTTCACCACTCAGTTCTTGCAGATCGTCCTTCAGATGTCACCGTTGAATGCCAGCTTTGCGTTAGTACCTGGTCAGATCATGGCGATCGTAGTGGGAATGGCCGTCGTGCCTGTAGCGCGGCGAGTACCGGTGCATGTGCTGGTACCGATTCTGATGGCGTTTGCCGGGGCGGCGTTTTTGTTGGTCGCCAGCATCGGCAGCAGCCTGACCGTTCTGGTGGTGGCTTTTGCCTTGCTGAACATTGGCGTGGGCGCGATCGCGACGGTCTCCAACGATGTGATTTTGTCGGCTGCACCGCCGGAAAAGGCGGGTGCGGCGTCAGCCATTAGTGAAACAGCCTATGAAGTGGGCGTGGTTTTGGGGACGACGGTGCTCGGTGGTCTCGTCACGGCCTACTATCGCGGTGCATTGCAGCTGCCGGACTTTTTGAGCGAGGTGCAGACGATGCTGGCGAGTGAAACGCTATCGGGTGCTAATCATGTAGCGGTGCAGTTGTCGCAAGATCAAGCACAAGCGCTGATGACGCAGGCGGGAAGTGCCTTCGAGGGGGGAATTAATCTGGTGTCGTGGGTGACGTTCGGCTTGGCACTCATGGCGATTTTAGTTGCCTGGCGCGCTCTGCGGATACCGAAGACGAAGCTTGCTGAAGGGCAGTGATTGAAAACGAACGTCGGGCCGTTTGCCACACGGCCCGACTGTTTCAGCACTCGCAGTTACCACGCAGAATCCAGGTTTTCACCCAGTCTGCTCAGCCACTTTTTACACCCTCGACTGCTTATACACGCGCCGGAATTTATGCAGCAGCGGTTCGGTATAACCATTGGGTTGTGCGCATCCCTCGAACACCAATGCGCAAGCCGCTTGAAACGCAACCGACTGCTCGAAATCCGGCGCCATGGGCGTGTAGATCGGATCTCCGGCGTTTTGCTCATCAACGACCCGCGCCATGCGCTGCAATATCTCGATGACCTGATCCTGGGTGATCACCCCGTGTCGCAGCCAGTTGGCCATGTGCTGACTGGAGATGCGCAAGGTCGCGCGATCTTCCATCAACCCCACGTTATGGATGTCGGGCACCTTCGAGCAGCCGATGCCTTGTTCGACCCAGCGCACCACATAGCCCAGTAAGCCTTGTGCATTGTTTTCGACTTCCTGACGAATCTCATCGGCCGACCACGATGGGGCGGTGACGACCGGCACGCTGAGCAAGCCATCCAGAAGTGCCGGGCTGGCGGCACCGAAGTCGGTTGTTTCAAGGGACGCCTGCACCGAGCGCACGTTGACCTGATGGTAATGCAGCGCGTGCAGGGTCGCAGCGGTCGGCGAGGGCACCCACGCGGTATTCGCGCCCGCTTGTGGGTGGGCGATTTTTTGCTTGAGCATATCGGCCATCCGGTCCGGCATGGCCCACATGCCTTTACCGATCTGTGCTCGCCCACGCAATCCACAGCCCAGACCGACGAGCACGTTGTTGCGTTCGTAGGCCTCGATCCACGGGGTATTTTTCATGTCGCCCTTGCGCAGCATCGCGCCCGCTTCCATGGCGGTGTGCATCTCGTCGCCGGTGCGATCCAGGAAACCGGTGTTAATGAACGCGACCCGTGAGGAAGCTGCGGCGATGCAGGCTTTGAGGTTGATGCTGGTGCGCCGTTCCTCGTCCATGATGCCCATTTTCAGGGTGTGGCGTTCGAGCTGGAGCAAGTCTTCGATGCGGCTGAACAACTGCTCGGCGAAGGCCACTTCGGCGGGGCCGTGCATTTTCGGTTTGACGATGTAGACGCTACCGGTCCGGGAGTTGCCGCGACGTTGCAGGTCATGCAAGGCAATCAGGCTGGTGATGACGCCGTCGAGAATACCTTCCGGGATTTCCAGTCCATCCTTGTCGAGAATCGCCGGGCTGGTCATCAGGTGTCCGACGTTGCGGATGAACAGCAACGACCGCCCGTGCAGCGACAGTGAGCGGCCATCGGCCGCGGTGTACTCGCGGTCCGGGTTCAACCGTCGCGTGATGGTTTTACCGTTTTTCTCCAGGTCCTCTTTCAGGTCGCCCTTCATCAAACCCAGCCAGTTGCGGTACACCTGCACCTTGTCATCGGCGTCGACCGCCGCCACCGAGTCTTCACAATCAATGATGGTCGAGAGCGCTGCTTCAATTAGCAGATCCTTGACCCCAGCGGCGTCAGCCTGGCCGATAACGCTCTGCCGATCAATCTGAATCTCGACGTGCAGATCGTTGTTTTTCAGCAGTATGGCCGTGGGATCAGCGAGGGAACCCTGGTAGCCGACGTACTGCGCGGTATTCGATAAACCGGTTTGGCTGCCGTCTTTCAAGGAGGCTTGCAGTGTGCCGTTGTCGATTCGATAACGCGCCACTTCGGCTTGGGAACCGCTGCTCAAGGGGAATGCCTGATCCAGGAAGCCACGGGCAAACGCGATGACCTTCGCCCCGCGCACAGGATTGTAAGTCCGGCCCGGTTCGGCGCCGCCGTCATTGGAAATCACATCGGTACCGTAGAGCGCGTCGTACAGCGAGCCCCAGCGCGCATTGGCTGCGTTGAGCGCATAACGCGCGTTGACCGCCGGGACGACCAGTTGCGGTCCGGCCTGCACACTGATTTCCGTATCGACGTTGGCGGTGCTGACCTTGACGTCTGCGGGTTGCGGTTGCAGGTAACCGATACCGCTCAGGAAGCTGCGATAAGCCGCCATGTCCGTCACCGGTCCCGGGTGGGCGCGGTGCCAGGTGTCCAGTTCGGTTTGCAGGCGATCACGTTCAGCCAGCAGCGCGCGGTTGATAGGTGCGAGTTCATGCACCAGTGCGGCGAAACCACTCCAGAACGCTTGAGAGTCCAGGCCGGTTCCCGGCAGCACGTCCAGATCAACGAAACGTTGCAAGACAGGCGCGACCTTGAGGCCTTGGCAGTTCACGAATTCGGTCACTTTTTGCATCTCCATCACACAGAATTTATCGAGCGCAGATAACGGCCCTGTTCAGATCAGGCATTGCGCGCCGGCCTTGGCCACCTGCGCGTCCTGCTCGGCTTTGACCCCGGACACCCCGACCGCGCCGATCACCTGACCGTCGACGATGATCGGTACGCCGCCCTCAAGCGAGGTCAGCAATGGCGCCGACAAAAAGGCGTGGCGCCCGCCATTGACCATCTCTTCATATCCTTTGGATTCGCGCCGCCCCAGGGCCGAAGTGCGGGCCTTTTCGGTGGCGATGTAGGCGCCAATCGGAGCGCAACCGTCGAGGCGTTCGAGGGCCAGGGGATGGCCGCCGTCATCGACAATCACGATGGTCACGGCCCATTGGTTGTTCTGCGCTTCGGTGCGTGCAGCCGCGAGGATTTGGCTGACTTCGGTCTGGCTCAGTACGGCTTTGCTTTTCATGGGGATTCTCCTGTGTTCGGTTAGGGCAAGGCGGCTTCGACCAGTTCGATCCAGTGCCTGACAGGGGTTCGGCCCGCACCGTCGAGGTGGGACTGACAGCCGATATTGGCCGTGACAATGACTTCGGGATGCCCGCTTTCCAGCGCATTGAGCTTGTTGTCGCGCAGTTGCCGGGACAGTTCGGGTTGGGTCAGCGAATAGGTGCCCGCCGAACCGCAGCACAGGTGACTGTCGGCAACAGGCGTGAGGTTGAAGCCCAGGCTCGTCAGAATCGCTTCCACCGCACCCCCCAGTTTCTGCGCGTGCTGCAAGGTGCAGGGGCAATGAAAGGCCAGGCGCTGGGCGCTGTGGATACCGAGCTTTTCCAGCGGCTCGTCGCGCAGCACTTCGACCAGATCCTTGGCCAGCGCACTGACCTTTTTTGCCTTCTCGGCATACGCCGGGTCGGTGCTGAGCAGGTGACCATAATCTTTGATGAACGCACCGCAACCGCTGGCGGTTTGCACGATGGCTTCGGCACCGTTTTCAATGCTTGGCCACCACGCATCGATATTGCGGCGGGCGCGATCCAGGCCGGCTGCCTGAGCGTCGAGGTGATAATCCACGGCGCCGCAGCATCCGGCCTCGCGGGTCGCGATGACGCTGATCCCCAGTCGATCCAGTACTCGCGCGGCGGCCGCGTTGGTATTGGGCGACAGGCTCGGTTGCACGCAGCCTTCAAGCATCAGTACCTGCCGGGCGTGGCGAGTGACCGGACGTGGCTTGGCTGGATAGACGCGGCGAGGCAACTTTATCTGCAAGGTGTTGGGCAACAACGCCCGGAACACCTGGCCGCTGCTGACCAGAGCTTTGAACAGCGCCGGATTGGGGACGACGCTGCGCAATCCTTCACGCAACAAGCGCTGACCAAGTGGGCGCGGCACCGCCGCATCGACCACCGCCCGGCCGATGTCCAGCAAGTTGTGATAGTCGACGCCGGAAGGGCAGGTGGTTTCGCAGTTACGGCACGACAGGCAGCGATCCAGGTGCTGTTGGGTCTTCTGCGTGACTTCGTTGCCCTCCAGAACCTGCTTGATCAGGTAAATGCGGCCCCGCGGTCCGTCCAGTTCATCGCCGAGCAATTGATAGGTCGGGCAGGTGGCATTGCAGAAACCGCAGTGCACGCAGGTGCGCAAGATGCTTTCGGCTTCTTCGGCGCGGGGTAGTTGGCGGGCTTGTTCACTCAAGGTGGTCTGCATGGGTCAAAGCTCCGCGTACAGGCGTCCGGGGTTGAAGATGCCCCGGGGATCGAGTTGTTGCTTCAGGTTCCGGTGGTAGCGCATCAATGCATCAGGCAATGGTTGGAACGGGCTGTCGATCAGGCCATGGGTGTAGCAGGTCACATGCCCGCCGACTTCTTCGACGATCGAGCGAATGAACGTTGCCTCTGCATCGGATTTGAGCCAGCGCTGCGCACCGCCCCAATCGAGCAACTGACCGCCAGGCAGGGAAAGCCGAGGCGTGTTGTGAGGGACAGACAGGCGCCAAAGTGCCTGGTCCTCATCGAAGAAACTCAATCGATGTTCGTTGAGATCAGCCCAATAAGAAGCGTCGAGCAACTCGCCGCCCAATCGGTCATGTGCCGCTGCCACTGAACCTTCGCCACCCTCAAGTCGCAGGTGCAGGCGTTCCCCATCGTGGCACGCAGCGCTGATCGGCAACGGTTGTTGGCCCCATTCGGCGAGGCGCAGCAAGGCGCGATCACTGTCCATTTCCAGGCTGATGCTTAAGGTTTGACGCGGCTTGGGCAGGACCTTGAGCGAGACTTCGGTGACCACGCCCAGCGAGCCGAAGCTGCCGGCCATCAGCCGCGACAGGTCGTAGCCGGCGACGTTTTTCATGACTTCGCCGCCAAAGCGCAAATGCTTGCCGTGGCCGGTGATGACCCGTGTCCCAAGGACGAAGTCCCTGACGGAGCCGGACCAGGGACGGCGTGGCCCCGACAGCCCGCTGGCGATCATGCCGCCGACCGTGGCGCCGTCGCCGAAGGAGGGCGGTTCGCAGGGCAACATCTGCTGTGCCGCGTCCAACACTTCCGCCAGTTCTGCCAGCGGGGTGCCGCAGCGTACGGTGATGACCAGCTCGGTCGGGTCGTAGCTGACGATGCCTCGGTGGCTGCGCGTGTCGAGCACTTCGCCCGCCACGATGCGCCCAAGAAACGCCTTGCTGTTGGAGCCTTGAATGCGCAACGGCGTGGCGTTTTGCAGCGCCTGGTTGACCTGTTCCAGCAGCGAGGCGCTGTCGTCGATATCGTGTTCGCTGCGCATCAGAAACGCTCCAGTTCAGGGAAGGGCAACTGTCCCATGTGAACGTGCATGGCACCGAACTCGGCGCAACGGTGTAGCGTCGGAATGTTCTTGCCGGGGTTGAGCAAACCACTCGGATCGAAAGCGGCTTTCACGGCATGGAACACGGTTAATTCGTCGCTATTGAACTGCGCGCACATCTGATTGATTTTCTCCCGGCCCACGCCGTGTTCACCGGTAATGCTGCCGCCGACCTTCACGCACAATTCGAGGATCTTGCCGCCCAGGGTTTCAGCGCGATCGAGCTCACCCGGTTGGTTGGCATCGAACAGAATCAGCGGGTGCATGTTGCCGTCACCGGCGTGAAAAACGTTGGCCACCCGCAGGCCGTACTCGGCCGATAGCGCGGCGATCGCCTGCAGCACACCGGGCAGCTCGCGGCGCGGGATTGTCCCGTCCATGCAGTAATAATCCGGTGAGAGACGGCCCACCGCGGGAAAGGCATTCTTGCGCCCGGCCCAGAAGCGCACACGTTCGGCTTCATCGCGGGCCTGGCGCACTTCGGTGGCGCCGGCCTGTTCCAGCACCTGGCGCACGCGGTCGCAGTCATCGTGAACGTCGGCTTCAACACCATCGAGCTCGCACAGCAGAATGGCTTCGGCGTCGACCGGGTAGCCGGCGTGGATAAAGTCTTCGGCGGCGCGAATGGCCAGGTTGTCCATCATTTCCAGGCCGCCGGGGATAATCCCGGCGGCAATAATGTCACCCACCGCGCGGCCCGCCTTCTCGACGGAATCGAACGCCGCCAGCAGCACTTTGGCGGTCTGGGGTTTGGGCAGCAGTTTGACCGTGACCTCGGTGATGACGCCGAGCATGCCTTCGGAACCGGTGAACAACGCCAGCAGATCGAAGCCCGGAGAATCGAGCGCCTGGGACCCCAGGGTCAGGTGTTCGCCGTCGATGGTGAGGATGTCGATCTTGAGCAGGTTGTGCACGGTCAGCCCGTACTTCAGGCAATGCACGCCACCGGCGTTTTCCGCCACATTGCCGCCGATTGAACAAGCGATTTGCGAGGAAGGGTCTGGCGCGTAATACAAGCCAAACGGCGCTGCAGCCTGGGAAATCGCCAGATTGCGCACCCCCGGCTGAACCCGGGCCGTGCGGGCGGCGGGGTCGATGTGCAGAATAGAGTTGAAGCGAGCCATCACCAGCAGTACGCCTTTTTCCAGCGGCAATGCACCGCCGGACAAACCGGTGCCGGCACCGCGAGCGACCACCGCGACTTGCCGCTCATGGCAGAGTCGGAGCACGCCTTGTACCTCGTCGATGTGACGCGGCAGCACCACCAGCATGGGCGTGGTGCGGTAAGCAGAAAGTCCGTCGCATTCGTACGGTTTGAGCTCTTCCTGTTGATGCAGGACTTCCAGATCCGGCCACTGTGTTTGCAGGACTTGCAGCAAGGCGGTTTTGTCGACATCAGGCAGGACGCCATCGACGCGTTCATCGTAAAGAATGTTCATAGTCGGTTGACGACCCTCAGTTGTTTTTATAGGAGGTCTGTGTCCGTTTACCACTGACTTGCATCATTGGCCTGAGGCGTTCTACTGTCTATGTGTTGTTTGGCTGGTCGAACCAGTTTTTTATTCGGTAGTTTTTCACTGATTAAAAAAAACTGTTTTAAAACATAAGTTTATGTTTGTGGTTGAACATTTGTGGTTTTGGCCGCGAGACTGGTCATACCAGTTGGGGAGTCGATGGAAAGGGCAGAAACGAGCCGTAATCCACAAGTCGCAGACGTGGTCTGTGAACGTATAGAACGGCTGATCGTGGACGGGGTACTCAAGACCGGGCAGCTGTTACCGTCGGAGCGTCGTCTGACCGAAAAACTCGGCGTTTCCCGCACGGCACTTCGCGAGGGCCTGAAGCTGTTGCGCGCGCGCGGGATTATCAAGACAGAGCAGGGCAAAGGCTCATTTGTTGCCGACCTTTCGGGGCACGGTGCTGCATCACCACTGATGCACTTGTTCAGCTCACAGCCCCGCACGCTTTACGATTTGTTCGAGGTCCGCAGCCTGCTTGAAGGCGAGTCCGCACGCTTGGCGGCGTTGCGTGGAACCGATGCCGACTTCGTTCTCATCACCCGCAGCTATGAGGCGTTGATCGACGCCCATAGCCATTCGCTGGAGGCGTCCGAACACGCCCGGCTCGATCATGCGTTTCACCTGGCGATTTGCGAGGCCTCGCATAATCCGGTGCTGGTGCAGACCTTGCGCTCGCTGACGGACTTGCTGCTGAACACGGTGTTTGCTTCGGTGAACAACCTTTATCACCGGGAGCCGCAGAAGCGTCAGATCGACCGTCAACATGCGCGGCTCTACAACGCTGTCACTGGTCGTATGCCGGAACAGGCGCGCAAGGCGGCCATTGCGCATATTCAGAGCATCTGCGAGAACCTCAAGGAAATCGAAAGCGAGGAACAACGGTTGGTTCGGGCCACACTGCGACTTGAGGGGTGGGCGTAATGCCCGGGTCTTCAGGCGTACGCATTCCCCTGTGGGAGCGAGCCTGCTCGCGATGAGGCCCTGTTAGTCGACATCAATGTTGAATGTAAATCCGCCTTCGCGAGCAGGCTCGCTCCCACAGGGGCCCACTCCCGCAAAAACGGATATGCACCCCATCCCACCCCGAACTACATCAATCAATGCCCACCAACAACCATATGACTGAACGGCGCCACATACGCCTGTAACGTCACCAACCCCCCGACCAGAATGGCCAGGATGATCGAGTGGAAAAACACATAACGCAGGATTTCCCCTTCATGCCCATACCAGCGGGTGGCGGTGGAGGCCACCACGATCGACTGCGCGTCGACCATCTTGCCCATGACCCCGCCGGAACTGTTGGCGGCCGCCATCAATACCGGGCTGAGGCCCAATTGCTCGGCGGTTACCCGTTGCAAGCCGCCGAACAGCACGTTTGACGCCGTGTCCGAGCCGGTCAACGCAACGCCGAGCCAGCCGAGCAGGGTGCCGAACATGGGGTAGAAGATGCCCGTCGCGGCAAAGGCCAGGCCCATGGTGGCGTCCAGGCCCGAATAACGGGTGAGGAAACCGAGGGCGAGCATGGCGGTAATGGTGATCAGTGAGTAGCGCACCACCCACAGCGTTCGCACGTACTGTTTGATCAGTTGCGGAATGGAGTAACCCATCAGCAACCCGCCGAGGATCGCCGACAGAAGGATGCCGCTGCCGGTGCTGGTGAACCAGGTGAACTTGTAGACCGCGTCCTCGGTTTTAGGCGCAGGGACCACCGGCGGGACCTTCTCGATCTGCTGGTGGATCGTGGTGAATGTCACGACCGGAGCGAAGATCGGGTTCGCTTCGCGCATCGGTTTGCCCTGAGGGTCGAGCTTGGCCGAATGGGTGGCCGGATCAATCGCCGGACGGGTATCGAACATGTTTTTGAAACCCTGGGTGCCCCAGGCGAACACGAACACGGTGAGGATGATCCACGGCATCCACGCGCGCATCACCGCAGGTTTGGCATCGCTGGCAAAGGTCGCGCTGGCGACGGGTTTTTCGTCATGCTCTTCGGCAATTTTGGAGTTGTCGACGCGTCCGGACAGCGCGGCGGAGGTATGCACGGTGGCGGGTTTCCAGACCCTGAGGAAACCGGTCAGGCAGGCCATGGAAATCAGCGCGGCGATCACGTCCACCAACATCGGTCCGTGGTAGTTGGACACCAGGAACTGCGGCACGGCGAAACTGACCCCGGCCACCAGAATCGCCGGCCAGATTTCCAGCATCTTGCGCCAGCCGGCGAAGGCCCAGATCAACCAGAACGGCACAATCACCGAGAAGAACGGCAATTGCCGGCCGACCATCATCGACAGCTCCATTTCATCCAGCCCGGTCACCTTGGCCAGGGTGATGATCGGCGTGCCCAGCGCACCGAACGCCACAGGCGCGGTGTTAGCGATCAACGCCAGGCCAGACGCGGCCAGAGGCGAGAAGCCCAACCCGATCAGAATCGCCCCGGTCACCGCCACCGGTGTGCCGAATCCGGCTGCCCCTTCGAAGAACGCACCGAAGCAGAAAGCAATCAGCAGCAATTGCAGGCGTCGATCGTCGGTGATGCGCGCCAGGGAATCCTGCAGCACTTTGAACGAGCCGTTCTCGGTGGTCAGTCGATGCAGGAAGATGATGTTGAGCACAATCCAGCCAATGGGCAGCAAGCCGTTGGCGGCGCCGTACAGGGCGGCCGAACCGGCCATGTTCGCCGGCATGCCGAAGGCGAAGATCGCGATCACCAGCGCAGACGCCAGGGCCATCAAGGCGGCCAGGTGCGCTTTGACATGGAAAAACGCCAGGGCTGCCAGCATCACCACGACCGGCACCGCTGCCATGATGGTTGAAAGTATCGGGTTACCGAACGGATCGTAGATTTGCTGCCAGACCATGTTCCACCTCTGCTTTTTATTGTTGGGAGTGCAGACCCCGAGGGGGCGGTGGCTTCTAGTATAGGTGGCATTACGCCGCTGTCCTGGCAGGCCTTTTAGTGCGCCGCACTGAGCTAACATGGCCAATGGGTAAATGCGCTACTCGGACTTCAACGACGGGAGAAATGCAGCCATGACTGAACGCCATATGCACCACAAGGAAACGCTGTCGAACGGATGCAAGATCGAGGTCAAAGCCGAAATATTGAAGGACGGCTCACTGGGGATGTTCATCGGTGTTTACCGGCCGGACGGCACGGCCATTTTTGAGGACCACGATCCAAAACCGCACCTGCTGGACATGGAGGCTGCCTTTGACTGGGGGATCGAAAAGGCCAAGACCCTCGGCAACAGTCAAAAAACGCTGTAAAGCCCGGTTTTGGACACCCTCATGAAGAAGGCGACAACCACCATGAACAAAGAGCAGGTCGGTGCAAAGGAAGAAGAGGGGGCAGTTTCGGCCTCTCAGCTGATCGATGCGAGAATCAAGGAGCTGGGCGATTGGCGGGGCGAGACGCTCGCTCAGGTCCGAACGCTTATCCGTCAGGCCGACCCCGACGTGGTCGAGGAATGGAAGTGGCGGGGCGTTCCAGTGTGGTCGCACGCCGGCATCATCTGCACTGGCGAGACATACAAGCAGGTGGTGAAGCTGACGTTTGCCAAGGGCGCCTCGCTGGAAGACCCTTCCGGCCTCTTCAACGCCAGCCTCGAAGGCAACACCCGACGTGCCATTGATTTGCATGAGGGCGACACGCTTGATGAGCGCGCGTTGAAGGCGCTGATTCTCGCCGCCGTGGCGCTCAACACGAACAGGCGTGCGAAATCCTGACGAGGCTTTGCTGACAGGTTCCGGTTTCAAGCGCTACGGTTGGGGCAGCTGCCATGGCGCACCTCGCGCAAACGCTGCCTCGATCCAGTGCTTGAACGCCGTCGTCGTTGCCGTGTTGTACTTGGCTGACGGGCGCACCAGATAGACACCGGCGTCTGCATCCAGCTGCCAGTCGGGAAGCACCCTGACGAGCTGACCGCTATCGATGTCCCTCGTCATGAGCCACTCACCGCCGGCAAGAATGCCCAGCCCCATGCGGGCGGCGGACAGCAGCGCCTCATTGTCGTTACTGACCATGGCGCTGCGCACCCTGATGCTCTGCTGATCGCCATCGCGGGTCAGCTTCCATTCCGGGTAGGAATGCAGTCCGGTGAAGCCCAGGCAATTGTGCCCAGCGAGGTCTGCCGGTGTCTTCGGTTCGCCCTGGCGTTGCAGGTAGGCGGGTGCAGCACAGAGGATTCGGCGGTGATCGCACAACTTCCTGGCCACCAGTCGATTGTCTGACAGCTCACCAATTCGGATCGCGGCATCGAAACCCTCCGCGACGATGTCGACGAATCGCTCCGAGTATTCGACCTCCAGCGACACCTCGGGGTAAGCCAGGGCGAACTCGGACACCATCGTGCTGAGCCATAATCGCCCCATCGCGGCGGGCAGGGCGAGTCGCAATCGTCCCCTGACCTGTGCCGCGCCTTGGGCTGCCTCTTGCTCCGCTTGGGAAATTAAACTGACGGCATGACGAAGCTGCGAGACCAGACGCTGTCCCTCGTCGGTAAAGCGCAGTTGCCTTGTGGTTCGTTCCACCAGACGTATTCCGAGACGAAGTTCCAACGCGCCGAGGCGTTTGGACAGCACCGATGGATGCCGTTGCAGCATCCTTCCGGCGGCGGCAAAAGAGCCGTGTTCGGACAGCGCCAAGAGGGTGGCGAGTTCATCTGCCTGTCGGCTATCGAACAGATCCATGCAACGGCAAACCTCGCAAATTCAAGGAAACAAGGACTCGGGCCGCAGGCTTCGTCCCGGGTTCTACTCAGGGCGTAAGGACGATTGCACCTTGCGACCGTCCACTTTCCAGATCGGCGTGTGCCTGTGCTACGTCAGCCAATGGGTAGCGACGCCAGATTCGAGGTTGAATGATACCGGCGGCGACCGCTTGCAACACCTCCTGTGCGCGCTGCTGATACTCGTGCGCGGTGGCCGTATGCGCGGCGAGAGACGGTCGGGTCAGGAACAGAGAGCCTTTGGCGTTGAGGGTGCTGACCTCGACAGCAGCCGGGATGCCCGAGGCCATGCCGAAAGACACCATCAAGCCACGCGGGCGAAGGCTGTCGAGGGAGGCTTCGAAAGACACCCGCCCGATGGGGTCATACACGACGTCAACCTTTTGCCCGTGGGTGACTTCCGCAACCTGGGCGGCCAGTGTCGCCGGGTCAAACACCAGCACTTCATCACAACCGGCGGCCTTGGCCCGCTCGATACTGTCCTGCTTCGAGACCACGCCTATCACGAAGGCACCCAGGTGTTTGGCCCAAGGCACCATGATTTGCCCCAACGCACCCGCCGCGCCATATAAAAGCACTGTGGAACCTGGGCCAACAGGGAAGGTCGTCTTGAGCAGGTAGTGGGCGGTGATGCCCTTGAAGAGCAGGGCCGCCGCTTCGTCGAAGCCGAGGTCATCGGGAATCTTCACGAGTCGATTGGCCGGATAGAGGCGACCGCTTGCATAGGCACCCATGGGGCCAGTGGCGTACGCGACCCTGTCCCCCACGGCGACTTCGGTGACGCCTGCCCCAATTGCTGTCACCTGTCCGGCGCCTTCAAGGCCTAATCCTGAGGGCAGGGGAACACGGGCAGCGCCGCAGCGTTGGCTCACGTCCAAAGGGTTGAGCCCGATGGCTGCTTGCTCCAGCCAGACTTCTCCTGCACCCGGTGTTTGCTCAGTGGTTTTTTCGAACCGCAAAACCTGAGGCCCGCCAGTTTCCTGAATTATTACGGTGCTTACCATTTGGAACTCCCGATGCGTTGGTCGTGCTGAGAGTCTATTGAGTTGCCAGTGAAGCACTAGTAAGGGCAATTGCAGTTCATTGTTGCAGTAGATGCAGCAATTGGCGTCGAGTGGTTACGGTCTGGTTTTGGCCTGTCATCGTGCTGGATGGTGTTGTCGTACGACTTTTCTTGATATCAAGACACTCAGACCTGGCGATCAACACACGAAAAATGAAAGCCTGACGGGCCTACAACCGGCGGTACCTGTACAAAGCTGCACTTTTAATGGGCAGCCTTTGTCGAGACGAGCGGCTGTTTTTTCAGATTGACAGCCCGGTAGTGAACTCGATATAAAAGACACGGTTGTACGACGACAGACGATTATCGGCTGTTAAACACTAAAAAAAAAAACGAGTGTCGGCCCCATCATGAATTCCACCCGCCTGCGCATCCTGCTGAATGCCGCTTCTTACGGTTCGACCTCGACTGCTTGCCCATCCCCACGGTCAGGCCAGTCACATACAACTGTCCCACCCAACGCCCGATAGCTCTTGCCAAATGTCCGACTTCTGCCGCTGTGCATGAAGTACCCATTTTCGAGCCCGCAATACCGTGGCGTGGACCATCACGACACCATTGATCTCGCTTGAAACCGAGAGATCATCACCATAAACCAACAATAAAGTGATGCCATGAATCTGAACGAGCCCATCAATGCGCAACGAGTCGGCCAGGCCGTCGGCAAGTACCGCTGGACGATTTGCGCGCTGTTGTTTTTTGCCACCACCGTCAATTACCTGGACCGCCAGGTACTGAGTCTGTTGGCGCCGGATCTGTCGACGCAATTTGGCTGGAGTAACACCGATTACGCGAACATCGCCTCTGTCTTTCAGTTTGTGTACGCGATTTCCATGCTGTTCGCCGGCCGCTTCGTCGACAAGATCGGCACCAAGAAGGCCTATGTGATAGCGATCGGCATCTGGTCGACCGGCGCGATCATGCACGCCTTTGCAGAGCCGATGGGCGAGGGTATTGCCGGCATCAGCAGCGCCTTGGGCCTTGCCGTCATCCCGGTTTCGATTGCAGGTTTCATGCTGGCGCGCGCCGTGCTGGCGATCGGCGAAGCGGGTAACTTCCCGATTGCGATCAAGGCCACTGCCGAATATTTCCCGAAGAAGGAGCGTTCCTTCGCCACCGGTATCTTCAACTCCGGCGCCAACGTGGGCGCAGTCCTGGCGCCGATCAGCGTGCCGCTGATCGCCGGTCTATGGGGCTGGGAAGCGGCGTTCATCGTGATCGGTGCGTTGGGCTTCGTTTGGGTGGCGGTGTGGATTGCGCTGTACGAAAAACCGGAGCAGCAAAAACGCCTGTCGGTGCAAGAGCTGGCCTACATCCGCAGCGATCAGGGCGCGCAAGCACTCACCGGCACAGACTCGGGTGCCGCTGCCAAAAAAGTATCGTGGTTCAAGTTGCTGACCTACCGCCAGACCTGGGCCTTTGCCTTCGGCAAATTCATGACCGACGGCGTGTGGTGGTTCTTCCTGTTCTGGCTTCCGACCTATTTGTCTGCGCAATACGGCATGAAGGGCCAGGCCATCGTGTTGCCGCTGGCCGTGCTGTACAGCATGACCATGGTGGGCAGTATCGGCGGCGGCTGGTTCCCGAGCTATTTCATGTCACGCGGTGATGCGCCGTATGACGGTCGTATGAAAGCCATGCTGGTGATCGCTTTCTTCCCGTTGCTGGTACTGCTGGCGCAGCCATTCGGTTACATCAGTTTCTGGGTGCCGGTGCTGCTGATCGGCGTGGGCGCATCGGCGCATCAGGCGTGGTCGTGCAACATCTTCACCACCGTGTCTGACATGTTCCCGCAAAAATCCATCGCGTCGGTGGTTGGCATTGGCGGTTTGGCCGGCGGCCTGGGCGGCGTCGTGATGACCAAGACCGGCGGTTGGGTGATCGACCATTACAAACTGATCGGCGATATCCATACCGGCTACATGATCATGTTCGCCATCTGTGCGCTGGCCTATCTGGTGGCGTGGAGCGTGATGAAGGCGCTGGTGCCACGCCATAAGGAAATCACTGACCTGTAAACGACGATTGACCTGCTGACTTTCCGTCGGCAGGTCATTCGCCCGGTCCGAACCCGTAAGGGGGACGAGTATTAGTGTTTTTTCATCCTGCTGCGCTTGCCGCTGTGCAAAATCGTTCTAAAAAGCCCGCCTTGCGCTTTGGAGTTTGTACTAGTCTTGAAGTTGTAGGTGAAGACGCAGACTGATGCGCAAGCGGATGGCGAGGAAACGTGGGGCGCGTTCCGAAGGGTACACGGTTAGAAAGATCTCCGCGCTGAGATCCAGCCCTTATGCCGTGTGAAGCAGGACAGCACAAAACTGTTCTGTGGGAGGCCTGATAAACCTTGTAAGCCGGAGACCAGCGCCGGCCACCTACTCGATTTACAAAGCCCGCCTTGTGCGGGCTTTTTCGATTCCGCGAGATTCGTTTGTATCGGAACGTATCCCGCGCACCTGCAGCTACCTTCGCATACAAAACCAAGGCATCGGCGACACTTGCGCGATACACGGCGGCCTCCCAATAGAGCCACCGCATCCGCGGCAAGCTCCGCGCGCATTCCCGCGCATTGATTGATTGGAGAAATGCCATGTCCCGTTTCAACTACCGTATCTGCGCTGGCATGCTCGGCGTCGCCGTTGCCGCGGCACTCACCGCTTTCGCGGGCCTCTCTCAAGCACAAGAGGCGCCTGCTGTAAAAAGCTGGCAGGCGGGTCTTCACCGCACCGATCTGCTGCGCCAGGACCTCGACGTCGCCGGGCGTGAAGTGATCCAGGTCCTCGTTGATTTCGATCCGGGTGTGGTGTCCCCCAAGCATTCTCATCCCGGGGTGGAAGTGGCTCACGTCATTGAAGGCACGTTTGAATATCAACTCGAAGGTCAGCCTCCTGTAACGCTCAAGGCTGGCGATTCCTTGTACATCCCCGCAGGCACCGCGCACGTGGCGAAGAATGTCGGCGCAGGCAAAGCGTCTGAGCTGGCGACGTACATTGTGAAGAAAGACACGCCACTGGTCGTGCTGGAGAAGTAAACGACCGGCTTACCGGCGGTCACGACGCACTGCCAGCGCGCGGCTTCCCAGCGCGATGGCCAGTGCGAAAGCGATCAGCACCAGCGCCACGGCAAAGGTGACCCGCAGACCGCTGGCAACCGCTTCGGGGCGCGCCGTTGCCATGTCGACAGAGGCCGATGCGAGCGCGAACACCGCGCCCAGGACGGAGGCCCCCGTGATGAGCCCCAGGTTGCGCGACAGGTTGAGCATGCCGGAGATGACGCCGCGCTGGTCCGGCTCAACATCCGCCATGACCGCCGTGTTGTTGGCGGTCTGGAACAGGGCATAGCCGAGGGTTATCACGACCATGGGCAAGAGGTAGCCGCCGATGCCGGACGTCTCCGGCAATACCGACAGCGTGAGGCACCCGGTCGCCATGGCGATGAGCCCGGCGAGGGTCATGCGTTGGGCGCCAAAGCGGTCGGCAATACGGCCGGCGGGCACACCCGTCAGTGCCGCGACAAACGGCCCGACCGACAAGACCAGTCCAACCAGAACGGCATCGAGCCCCAGCCCATGCGCGAGATAGAAGGGACCGACCACGAGCGTCGCCATCATCACGGTCGCGACGAGCAGGCTCATTGCGAGGCTGCCACTGAGCACGGGATCGCGGAACATCGCCAATCGAATCAACGGTGAGGCGACTCGAGCCTCGGTAAACACAAAGAGGCAGGCGCCGCCGCCCGCCGCCGACAGCAAGGCGATGTTGAACGGACCGAAACTGCCTCGCCCAAGGGTCATCGCCAGCGCATAAGCGGCGAGCGTCAATGCCAGCAGCAACGTGCCCAGCGGGTCGAAGCCGGCGCGATCGGTCTTGGGCTTCTGGCGATCGGCGGGCAAGTAACGATGCGCGAGCACCAGCGTCAGCAAGCCCAGCGGTACAGTGATGAGGAAGATCGCCTGCCAGCCAAACCTTTCAATCAGCAGGCCACCGAGCGACGGCCCCATCGCGGTGCCAATCGCCGACATCGTCCCGAGCAAGCCCATGGCGCTGCCGGTTTTTGCCTTCGGCACCGTCTCGCCGACAAAGGCCATGGTCAGCGCCATCATGATTGCCGCACCGATTCCCTGCAGCGCCCGGGCGCCAATCAGCATCCAGAGCGAGGGCGCCAACCCGCACAGGGCCGACGCCAGGGTGAACACGCCGATGCCGGCCAAGAGCAGCCGCCGACGGCCAGTGAGGTCACCGAGCCGCCCGACACTGACAATCAGGGTGGTAATTGCCAGAAGGTAGGCGAGAACGATCCACTGCACGTGCTGGAAGGAGGCGTTGAACACTTGGGCCAAGGTCGGCAAACCCACATTGGCGATGCTGGTGCCGAGCGAGGACAGCAGCATCGACAGTGAAAGGCTGGCCAGCGCCCACCGAACCGACGGTGTTTGTTGTGCACGCTCTGCGACTGCGCTGATTGATTTCATGCTGTTCCTCTTTTCTGGCCACTCCCGAAGCGGAGCTATCAGAAAGCTACGCCCCGGCCTAACATGGCGGAAGGCGCACCGTTTGCACTTGATACGTGCGTTCAACGCCATATCACTCTGCCACGGGGCGCCCCATGTCCACTCCCGATTTAAACTTGCTGATCACCCTTGATGTGCTGCTCGCTGAAGGCAGCGTGGCGCGCGCCGCCAAACGCTTGCGCCTGAGCCCGTCGGCCATGAGCCGGGCGCTGGCGCGATTGCGTGAAACCACCGGCGATCCGCTGTTGGTCAGGGCCGGACGGGGTCTGGTTGCCACCCCGCGCGCGCTCGAACTGCGCGAGCGGGTCAGTCAGCTGGTGCAGGACGCAGAAGCAGTCCTTCGACCTGCCGAGCAACCCGACCTCAAACAGCTGAGCCGCACGTTCACGCTGCGCACCAGTGAAGGCTTTGTCGAGAATTTTGGCGCGGACCTGATTGCCCGCGTCGCCGAGCAAGCCCCTGGCGTACGGCTGCGCTTCATGCACAAACCCGACAAAGACAGCGCGTCACTGCGCGACGGGACGGTCGATCTGGAAACGGGTGTGGTGGGGAAGGCCAACGGGCCGGAGTTGCGTACCCAGGGATTGTTTCGGGATCGTTTTATTGGCGTCGTGCGAAGGGGGCATCCGCTGAGCGAAGGTGAGATAACTCCCGCGCGTTATGCGGCAGGCAACCACATCAGCGTCTCTCGGCGGGGGCTCGACAAGGGACCCATTGATGAAGCCCTTGAGTTCCAGGAACTGGAGCGGCACATAGCAACGACCGTTGCAGGCTTCTCCACTGCGCTGGCGCTCGCCCGGGCCACTGACCTGATCGCCAGCGTTCCCGAACGCCACACCGCCAGTCTGCGCACCGGCCTGCACAGCTTTGCACTGCCGTTGTCTCTGCCGGCGTTCACCGTCGCCATGCTCTGGCATCCGCGGCTGGAGGCCGATCCTGTGCATCGCTGGTTGCGGGGTTGCCTTCGGGATGTTTGTGCCGAGTAAGAAAGTTGTCAGATTTGATCTAATGTTCATTGTTGAAACAGGAGTGTTTCACTCATGTAACTATTTCATGCCTATTCTGGTTCTATAAGTGAGTCATTTTGGTATAAAAACACTTTGAACTTATTAATATGCAGGTGGTACGTAAAGATTTTGTCGCAAATGGGAATTAACTGCTGATGCCGTTAAATGGCGTAGCTCTATCAATGATGGCCATTAAATAGCAGTGAGTGTGGCTGTAAATATTAAGTTACTTAGTGTGTATAACACTATGAAATATAAGCAATTATTATTGCTCGTGATTGGGCGATTTATCGCGCTGAAACTCGGTGGAAAAGGCGGGATCCAATTAACGTTGATGGCGAAATATTGGCGGTCTATATATCAAAAAATAACTTCATAATAATACTGACGTTTTTCCGATGCGGTGCTAGTGTTTCTAACTCCTATTAAACGTACTTGTCTGTCTGCAGAGGCCATGCGTCATGCCGACTCAAACTCCACGGATTGCAATACTGGGCATTAGAGCTCCCAGCTTGAACAGTCCAGAGATTGAACACTTTGCCGATATAGCCAGCCTGTTGGCTGCCCCCACCTTCGATGTCGTGCTGTTGGACCTGCCGGCCGCTTACGCAGGGCGGGTGCTTCGAAAGTTGCGCGTCATTCCCCCTTATCGCTACAGCCTCATTTACTGTTGCCGTGATCAGAACGGCTGGTGTGAAGCCTTGGGTGATGGTGGGTGCCCTGTCGATTCCAACGAAATCAGAACCCTCTGGAGCGTGTGGCAAGAACGCTACAGGTTGTTCAAACAGGGTACTGCCCCCGAGCGTTTTGAAAGTCGGGTGCTTTCGTGGTTGTGGTTGCGCGACAACGCGCACATCTATGCCCTTCGAGACCCGGAGGTGCCTCAGCATTATCGCTATCCGTTGCTGGACGCCCTGGCGGATAACGAGCAGGTCAACTCGTTTGTCTGGCTCAGCTTGATGGTGCAGCAGGACTGGCTGCAAGAGGGGGTTCTGGTCGATCGCGTTCGCCTGTGTTCGGAGTGTGGCTCGGGCCGGCTCAATTACATTGATGTGTGTGCCGAATGCCAGGCCCTGGACATTTCACGTCAGCCTTCATTGCACTGCTTTACCTGTGGGCATGTGGGGCCACAGGAAAACTTTCTCAAAGACGGGGTGTTGTTGTGCCCCAACTGCTTGAACCGGTTGCGCCATATCGGCAGTGATTACGACCGACCTATGGAGAACTATCGCTGTCGGTCATGCCAGGCGTTTTTTGTCGATGCCGACGTGCAGGCGCGCTGCCTGGATTGCGGCCTGTCACACACGCCTGACAAGTTGCGAGTCCGCGAGGTCAGAGATTTCCGCCTGGCCGAGGCCGGCCGTTTCCGCTGCCGTCAGGAGTTCAGCGATCAGACGGTCCATCACTTCGGTCGACTCAATCTGTTAGGCGGCAAGGATTTCTATGATCTGCTGACCTGGCAGATGCAAGTCGTACGCCGCTACCAGACGCCTGCCTTCTCACTGCTCGGCCTGCGCTTCGTCAACCTGGCCGATACGTTGACTCGCCTGGGTGAACATCACGGTCATGCCTTCATCGATAGCGTGGCCGAGCGTTTGAAAGAAACCGTCAGGGACACGGACCGCTGCTCTCGAAGTACCGAAGAGTATTTCTGGATCATGCTTCCGCATACCGATGACAAGGGCCTGGAAACCGTCAAACAACGCTTGAGCCGGGTCGCCGAATTGTTTTCAGCGCCGGAGGTCAGCGACATTTCCTTGCGTGTCGTCAGCATCACGGCGCCCCAGGATCTGCTCGAGCAGGAAGATGGCGAACTACTACTGGCCCGTCTGGCCAGTGAGTTGGCGTGACCGCCATGAGCCCTTTTCTGGAGCAACTCCTCAGCGCACTCAGCTCGCTCATGGGGCCGGATGGTTTGAGCCGGGTGTTTTTCATGCTTTTTCCTTTGTTTCTGATCTTTGAATTGCCCCTGATGATCATGGTGATGCTGGGGGTATTGCGCTGGTTCGCACGTCGGCGTTCCCGTGTCCCGAAGATCAGTGTCTATCGGCCCAAGGTCTCTTGCATCATTACCTGCTACAGCGAAGGAATGGACGTTCAGACCACGCTGTTAAGCCTGTGCGAGCAGACGTACCCCGGCCACATCGAGATGATTCCGGTGGTGGATGGGGCCACGGTGAACCAGCCGACGCTCAGCGCCGTTCGCAAGTTCAACGTGGACCCGAAGTTGTACCCCAGACGCCATTTGCGCCCGATTGCGAAATGGCAGAGGGGCGGGCGGGTGTCGTCATTGAACGCCGGCCTGTCGCTTGCCAGCGGTGAAATCGTGATGGCACTCGATGGAGATACGTCCTTCGACAACAACATGGTCAGCTCCATCGTGCGCCATTTCGAGGACCCGACGGTGCCTGCGGTCGCCGGTAGCCTGCGAGTGCGCAATGTCTGGGCTTCGTGGGTGACCGCGATGCAGGCGCTGGAATACCTGTTGTCCATCCACATGTCGAAAATCGGTCTGGCCGAATGGAACCTGGTCAATAACGTCTCGGGGGCCTTCGGGGCATTCCGCCGCAGCTTCCTGGTGAAAATCGGTGGCTGGAACACGCACACCGCGGAGGATCTGGACCTGACGTTGCGCATCAAGAGTTACTTCAAGCGACACGACTTGAGGATTCCCTTCGAGCCGGAAGCAATTGGACACACCGACGCACCGTCGACCCTCAGTCAGTTTCTGATGCAGCGCTTGCGCTGGGATGGCGACCTGTTTTTTCTGTACATCCGCAAGCACCACCACAACATCAACCCCAGGTTGTTGGGCTGGCCGAGCTTTCTGATGATCCTGCTCAGCGGCTTCTTTTTTCAGCTGGTGCTGCCGTTTCTCATCTTCAGCTACACCTTGCTGGCGCTATTTGTTTTGCCGGGCAAGACGCTGTTGTTTCTGTTCGTACTGATTTATTCGTTGTACCTGATGATCACCGCGATGTTATTTGCCGCCATGTTGTTGATGGTGTCCGACCGACCTGCAAAGGACAGTGTCCTGGGATTGTTGGTGCCTTTCTTCCCGCTGTTCATGCTTCTCCTGCGGTGCTGGAGCGCAGTGGCCATGCTCAACGAGATCTTTCGCCGGGGCCACGAAGAAAGCTCTATGGCGCCGTGGTGGGTGCTTAAACGAGCCACGAGGTTTTGATGATGCGATCGATACTTCTGCTGCTGACGCTGTCGTTGCCCCCGATGATACTGGCCGCACAACCCTTGCCGGCTCAGGCAGCGGTGGCGCCGTCGAGCCATTGGTCCCAGGCCAGTTATGTCTGGGACAGCGAAGCGTTGCTCGATCCCGATCAACGCAAGGCGGAACTCGAGCAATTGCGTAAGGCCGGGATGGACAAGATCTACCTTGGCCTCAAGTCCGCCCAGTTGAAAGACCTTGCCACCACGCGCCAACGGCTGGCGCAATTGCTGCAGGACGCGGCCGGCAAGGGGGTGCAAGTCAGCCTGTTGCTCGGTGATCCGGCCTGGATGGAGCCGCAGGACCGTCATCAGCTCACTGACTTACTGGCGAAGCTGAAGGGGCTTTCATTCACCAGCCTGCACCTGGACCTGGAACTCGAACAACTGGGTGTGCCAGTCCCGGATCAGCGCTTGAAGGACTTGCTCGATACCTTGCGCGCAGCCTCCGCCGCCAGCCCTTGGCCGGTAGAAATCTCCAGCCACCATCGCTGGTTCGCTGAGGCAAAACCCGGCAAAACCTGTCTGCCCTGCGCGCTTCCCGAGGCGGGCGTGCGTCAGGTCAGCCTCATGATCTACACCCGTAATCCGAAAAACAGCGCACGCATGGCAGAGCAGATCGCCCAACGTTGGCCTGATCTGCAATTTCGCCTGGCGCAAAGCACAGAGCCGCAACTGGATGCCACTGAATCCTGGGCCGGCGCGTCGACTGAGCAGTTGCAGCACCAGACCCGTGTCTGGCGCGAACAGCTGCAACCACGGGGGATTGCCGGTATTGACTGGCAAGCCTGGCGAGACTTTCCAAAACGGTGAGCCGTCATGAAGATTCGATTCGATAGTCGCAAAGAACTGAACCCCACCCAGGAACAGGGTTTGACTGTGCTCTACGCGCCGGGCAAACGCATGGCGTTTCGCGCGCGTTGGTATCTGATCCTGTTCCTGGTCGCGAGCCCCTTGATCTGGCTGGGAGCGAAGCTGACGTATGGCCTGGTGATGATCGACGCGCCGGCGCAATTGCGCCTGCCGATTCTTGAGGTCCGCGCACGGGATGCCGGTCGGGTCGATCAGCTGTTCGTCATGGCCGGGGAGCAGGTCCAGATCGATCAGCCGTTGGTCAGTCTCGACAATCCCGAATGGCGTGCGCGGCTCTCGCAGCTTGCCGCAATGCCGAAGAAATCAGTGCCCGTCACCAACGCCAAACTGGACACGAGGGAGCGTCAGTTGCTCAGGACCCGAGTGAGCAGGACGGAGGAGCGCGTGCAGGTGCTTGAAGGCCTCGTTGAATCAGGCGCCGTGTCTCGTGGAGAAGTGCTGGCCGCCCAGTCCGAACTTGACGCATTTAAAGCGGACCTGTTGGCGTTCGAGCGCCGCGATCAACTGGCTCATCAGTCGCCATTGAGCGTGGAGCGCGAAATCATTCAACAGACCGCCGAGCAACAGTGGTTGAAAACGCGCCTCGCCGCGTTGTCGGTCAAGGCTGCGCAGAGCGGTCGCATTGCGGAGGTGTTGGTCACGCCCGGCGAGAACGTCGGTGCGGGTACGTTGTTGATGCGCCTTGAGCGGCTGGAAGAGCCTCTGCTGTGGATTTATCTGGAACCGCTGAATATCAGCTACGCCGCGATTGGCCAGCCGCTGCGCGTTCGCATGCCCGATGGCGAGTGGTTGCCGGCCCATGTTGTCCAGGCCGTCGACAGCGCCGGTCGTACGCCGACGGTGTTGCGTGGGCCGTTCGCTGCCAGCGAGATGGGCTTGCAGGTCGCCGCCCGGTTTGATCGCCCCCTGTCGCCGCGCTGGAGAATCGATCAACTGCCGTTGAATGTTCGCTTTCCCACCGACTGGCAACGAATGCTCAGTGACAGCCGTGAACTGATTTCGCAAATAGGCGACTTCATTGCAATGGATAAAACAACCACCACTGCACCGGGGAGTAAATAAATCATGACTGCTGAACGAATTCTTGTGACGGGCGGTGCCGGTTTCATCGGTTCGCACTTGGTCGAAGCACTGCTGGAAAGCGGTTATAGCGTTCGGGTTCTGGACGACCTTTCCAGTGGAAAATTGTCGAACTTACCGATTGATCGCTGCCATTTGACCCTGGTGGTGGGGGATGTCGCCGACGCGCCGACGGTGGAGCGGGCGATGAAAGACTGTAGCGCGGTGGTGCATCTGGCGGCGGTGGCCTCGGTGCAGGCGTCGGTCGATGACCCGGTCGCCACTCACCAAAGCAATTTCGTCGGCACGCTGAATATCTGCGAAGCCATGCGCGAGGCAGGCATAAGACGAGTGGTTTACGCGTCCAGTGCGGCGATCTATGGCAACAATGGCGAGGGCATGGCGATTACCGAGGACACGCCCAAGAATCCACTGACGCCGTATGCCGCCGACAAGCTGGCCAGTGAACATTTCCTCGATTTCTATCGCCGTCAGCATGGTCTTGAACCGGTCATTCTGCGGTTTTTCAATATTTACGGACCCCGTCAGGACCCTTCATCGCCTTACTCCGGTGTCATCAGCATTTTCAGCGAGAGGGCGCAAAAAAAACTCCCCATCACGGTTTACGGTGATGGGGAGCAAACAAGGGATTTTGTATACGTCAATGACCTCGTAAAGATCCTGGTACAGGCAGTCGGTGAGCCAGAGCCGATTAACGAGCCGGTCAATGTCGGGTTTAACCGATCCACCAGCGTTAACGAACTGGCGGCGACGTTAAGCGAGCTTTTGGGGCGGCCGCTGACATTGAATTACGACGCGCCGCGTTCCGGTGATATCAAACATTCGCGAGCCGACAACAGTCGCCTGCTTGAGCGTTTTTCCTTGAACTCACCGACCTGTTTTACCGAGGGCCTGGGGCAGTTGCTCAGAAGTATCGATTCCGGGGGGCGGTAGTGGCGAGCTCAGTCGCCAGCAGGTGCTCTTCCAGCACATCGCTCAGGAACCGGAACTGATCATTGAGCCCGATCACTTCATTGTTGAAGTGATTGGCGGCGGACGGCATCAGCAGCGTCTCGAAGTTTTTGTCGAACACCAGTTCGAACGTTTTGCGCGAAACGAATGACTGGGAATAGTAGTTGTTGCCAAACACCGTAAAGCTTACGGCCAGGGTCACGGAGTGAATCATGACGTGCGCTCCTCGGACAGGACGTACCAGGAAAAAATGCTCAGTGTCATGGCCGTCAGGGCCAGGCAGGTCAGGAGATGGATAATCATGATTCGCCCCTCCGATGCGGGGGTTTGCGTTGGGATAGGGCTGATCCTACGCTGACGGTTTTTACGCGAAAGGCATTCGCGGCGATGGTGAATATCGACATAAGTGATGGTGGGATCTTCGCCGTCTGATCCGGCCTCTTCGCGAGCAAGCCCGCTCCCACATTTAACCGAGTTCTCCCGGATGAATGCGGTCGAATGTGGGAGCGGGCTTGCTCGCGAAGAGGCCCTTAAGAACACCTCAACCCCAAGCGAACAAACACCGACACCTATACTCAAATTAATAGACCTTTGAACCACCGGACATCCCGTTCGGGCAAGTCTGTAGGAACCGCGATCTTGAACGTGCGTTCGCTGATCGTCGCCGTGTTGGTGGTGTTGGCGGGATGCGTCACGACTGCGCGTGCCCCGGTGGAAGTGGTGCCGGTGGTTGTTCCCCAAAGCACCTGGCAGATGGTCGACCAAGAGATTGTCGCGGCGTCGCAATCGGCCACCGAGCAGACCAAAATCTACGCGCGCGGTGCCATGGATTACTGGCGAACGCGGGTCTATCAACTGACCGAAGAGAACTTCATTCCCTGGTTCAGCAGTTACTGGACCCAGGAATGGCTGTCGATGAAGGTCAGCTGGTACACCATCAGCGCCAAGGGCGAGCAGGATGCCTCGGCCAAGCGCCTGGCAGCCTATCTGCTGGAGCAATACCAACAGCGCGTGCTGGCGCCGGTCTCGGTGGAAATCGATCCCGATGCGATTCTCGGCCAGGCAACGGCGTTCTACGTCGACATCCTTCAGGAAGAACTGCAAAAAATCTCCCAGCGCCACGGCGTGCCGATGGCTCAGCTCAATGGCCGAATCCAGAAAATCCCCGCCATCGCCCTCGGGCCACCGCCTGCCCGGGACGCTTCGCTGTATCAAGTGGTGCACACCCAACCACTGAATACGCTGCCGGCCTATGCGGCGCTGATCGAGAAAATCCACAAGGCCGGCGGTGACAAGGGGGTGGCTTCGACAGACACCGCCATGGCCCCGGTGGCCAAGCGCGCTAGCAAGCGGATGGAAGCCGAAATGGCCCCGCGAGGGGCGGCCAGTGCAGTGGCCGCGGCGGCAGGGAAACTGGCTGGAGGACTGATTACCGTGGGGGTAGCGGGAATTCGCGCCTTGATCCAGGCCAGTGACCGACCTGACAGCGAAGCTCTGATTCGCAGCAGTCTGGGTAACACGTTCGACAAAGCCTGGCTGAAGCTGGTGCAAAACCCGACCACCGGCGTGATGGCCGGCACGTTTTACATGGCGGCGCAGATCGAGGGCAATCTGGCGGGGAGCGCCGAAGTACCGTCGGTCAGTTCGGGCGGTGGATCTGTCGATTGGGCACCGACGGAATCGACTAACCAGCAGATCGCCCCATAACCCAAGGAGAACGACCATGTCCTACGTTGATGGCTTCATCGCAGCCGTACCCACCGTCAACCGCGAAAAATTCAAGAAGCACGCCGAAACCGCCGCGGTCATTTTCAAGGAAAGCGGCGCCCTCAGCGTCGCCGAATGCTGGGGCGACGACGTCCCTGACGGCAAAGTGACCTCGTTTCCGATGGCAGTAAAACTCAAGGAAGACGAAACCGTGGTGTTTTCCTGGATCATCTGGCCGGACAAGACCACCCGCGATGCAGGCATGGCAAAACTCATGAACGATTCGCGCATGCAACCGGACGTCAACCCGATGCCATTCGATGGTCAGCGGTTGATCTTTGGCGGGTTCGAAATGATCGTCAAAGCCTGAAACCAACGACAGGATCACTCCGGCGTCGGAGTGGTCCTGCAACTCTTGCGATTACGAATCTCGCTGTCCGTCGGCCGCTCTTTAATGAACTCGAAGCGCGGCTCACCTTCGTTGTAATGAACCAGCCAGCCCCATTCCAGCTCGGACTCATCCTGACCGGGTTTCGGTGGCACGGCCCACCACGGTTCCTTGCTGATGATCTCGCGCATGGCCCCCTCCAGTTGAATCGTTTGCATGAACTATAACTTGGATGTCAGGAGGTGCCAGAGATGAGCGACGAATCCCATGAGCCGTTAAAACGACTGTTTTTTGCCCTGAACTGCACACCCCAGCAACGTCGGGCCATCGCCCAATGGCGCAGCGCGCTTGAGCTCAGGAACGGACGCCCGGTGCCGGTGGAAAACTTTCACCTGACGTTGAAGTTTTTGGGGGCTGTCGAAGTGGCGAAAATCGCCGATATCTGCACGGCCGCTGCCAACATTCGAACGCCGGGTGTGCCTTTGAGGGTGGCGCTTGATCGGCTGGATGTCTGGCGCAGGGCAGGGGTGTTGGTACTCGCGTCGGAGCAGGCATCACCGCAGTTGCTGCGGCTGGTGTATGCGCTTGAGCAGGCAATGCTGCCGTTCGGGTTTGAGGATTCGCCGAAGGAGTTTCGCCCGCACCTGACGCTGATGCGTGATTACCGGGTGCCGGTGCCTGAGTCAGCGACGCCGCCCGAGTTCTATCTGCGGGCCGATCACTTCACCCTGTTCGAATCCCATAAGGGCCGCTACCGAGCGCTGGCCGAGTGGCCGCTCGTCCTCTCATAAAAAAAGGCGCCCGAGGAGGGCGCCCAAATTCACCTTAACCGAGGAAGCCAGGTGAGGCCGTTCTGCAGACAGGAGTGCAGCGGTGGTAAGGCGCTACGTGAACGGAAAAGGTTAGAACTGATATCAATGTTGAATGTCATGGCCTCTTCGCGAGCAGGCTCGCTCCCACAAGGGATCAGCGTCGTTAACAAATCTGTGTTCCACCACGGACCACTGTGGGAGATTCTATGGTTGAGGGAAAGCCCTCAACTGGCTTTTGGCTGATATTCGCTTTGCCCTTTCAGCAAGGCGAATACCACCCGAGCAAGCTTGCGAGCCAGCATCACCAGCGCCTGAGTGGT